>NZ_JBATVM010000133.1:0-2358 GCF_049671765.1 Psychrilyobacter sp. | reverse complement strand
GTAAAACTCAGAGGTAATTCATCAAAAAGTTCTGTATTTTCAAAGGATCTAGGTTTGTTTTTTAATACTTCAATCCATTCTTTCCAATTAGTGTATCTGGTATTTTTTGAGTACGATCGTTTATGTTTGGTCAGTAAATTGTATTCTTCATCTAAAATTTCGATGTAATCATAATAATATTTTATCCAAACTTCTTGATTTTTAAGCCTTGGAAGAACTGTGTTTTGCAAGCTTAAATGTCAGCGGTGTTGCAATTTAAAAAGTCACCACTGATCACTTCAATAACGATAATGAATTTTCTACTCTCCAGTTATTTCCATTGAACATAATAAGGTGTCCATGGTGAACTATCCTATCAATTATGGCACTAGTTATTTTTTTATCCATAAATACTCCTATCCAATTTGAAAACTCGATATTTGTAGTTACAATTAGGCTTTTCTTTTCATAACAATCAGCTATTACTTGGAAAAAAAGTTCCGCGCCACGTTCTCCTAAGGGAACATAGCCTAATTCATCTAAAATTATGAGATCGAATTTCTTTAGATTTTTCAAGAATCTAGCTAATAAGCCAGATTCTTTAGCATCTAATAAATCATTTATTAGATGTGAAACCTTGTAAAATCTTACTTTTTTACCTAAATCACATGCTTGTATCCCAATGGCAATAGCCAAATGTGTTTTCCCACGACCTGAAGAACCATAAAAAATTAAATTTTCATTTTTTTCTAAAAATTCACACTTTTTAATACTTTCTTCAGTCAAGGTTAAAGGCAGTTCTATCTCTTTAAATTCATAGGATTCAAAGGTTTTAACGAGATCAAATTTAGCATCTTTAATCCTTCGATTTTTTCTCCTGATTTCTGAGTAAGAACAGCTTTTTTCTAATACTTTAGTAAGATAATCTTTTTTATTGATAAATTCTATCTCTTCAAACTCCTCTAAAATTTCTGATCCTAATTTTAGTTTTTTACAATATATCTCTAATTTATCCATAAGCTCCTCCCATCAATCTATCATACTGAGTTAAATCAATTTCAAATTCAGTTACTTTAGGAATATCATCCTTTAATTTTCAAGAATCATATATTTTAGAGGGTTCTAGTTTAGCTCTGTATGATATCTTAAAAGATTCTATATCTTGGATCCCTTTAGAAATGTTCTCTTCTAAAGCTTCGACAGCCACTTCTAGAGAGTCTTTTATTAAAAAATTCTCCTAGAAGTGATAATAATTTTCGTTTTTCATCATAGGTTGTTTTGCTTTTAAAAAAAGTTGTAAAACTCAGAGGAAATTCATCAAAAAGTTCTGTATTTTCAAAGGATCTAGGTTTATTTTTTAATACTTCAATCCATTCTTTCCAATTAGTGTATCTGATATTTTTGAGTACGATCGTTTATGTTTGGTCAGTAAATTTTATTTTTCATCTAAAATTTCGATGTAATCATAATAATATTTTATCCAAACTTCTTGATTTTTAAGCCTTGGAAGAACTGAGTAACTATTCTTTTTAAAACTTACATATCCCATTTTATTAGTTTTTACCTTTAAAATTTTAAACACTTCATATGGATTTTTATTTAAAGGTAGAAACTCATTTATTTCTTCTTGAAACAGTGTAAATATCTCTGTTGTTTTAAGGTAATGAACTCTTTTAGAATCTTCATCACACTGTAAAAATAGATTAATATTAAACTCATTTAAATTTTTAATTTCAGGGATAGGTACAAAAATATTTCTTCTAAAATATCCGACTTTATTCTCTACACTGCCTTTTTCATTACCACTTGCTGGATTACAAAACTTCGCTTGAAATCCATAATGTGCAGCAAACCTATAAAAATCATCTGTTAAAGTTCTTTTTTCATTTTTTTTAATTTCAATTACAGCAGTAGACATATTATCAAACCATATTTCCTTAGGGACTTTACCAATGTACTCAAATATATTTTTCATTCCCGCAAAAAGAGCTTCTTGATTTTGTGCGGGAAACAATTGAACATAGCCATGATTACTGTATGGAAATGTAATCACAAGATGATAACCTTTTACAAGCTCGCCATTATGGATATAGGTTGTTGCTCCAAAATCTAGTTGAGCTTCCCCATGAGAATGTTTGAGGTAAGTCATTCCATGCACTTCAGGGTTATTAATTGTTTTTCTAGCTTTAGAAACAAAATTAGCAATAGTTTTATAACTAGCATCACACTCCTCTGTGAATTCATTTTTTAATCTATCGTAAATTTTTCTAGCTGTATGTCTTTGTTTTAAAGGCTTATCTAGATCATTTTTCAACCAAGTAAAGATAGTTTCTTTAAATGGATCTAATTTAGAAGAAAATACTCTGGGTTTTAATTTGG
>NZ_JBATVM010000132.1:0-2075 GCF_049671765.1 Psychrilyobacter sp. | reverse complement strand
CTACGGGGGTACACCTGGTCACATTCCGAACCCAGAAGTTAAGTCCGTAAACGCCGAAAGTACTTAGGGGGCAGCCCCTTGGGAGGATAGGAACTTGCCAAGTCTTTTTTATTTTTTGAAGAGATTTGAAAAAAACTAGAAGAGTCATCAAAATAAATTGATGGCTCTTTTATGTATACTAACAATAATAAAGATAGAGTTTTAAATATATATAGTATTAGAAAAAACCAAAGGAATAGTAAATGTTATATATTTTTTTACTTGTGGAGGGAGAGGCATAAAATTTAATAGTGAAGAAAAAATAAAGAATAAAAAAAAGATACAAAACTATAAAATTACTATATAATATATTTAATAAAAAAGGGGGATATGTATGATAAAAAAATTAGTAGAATACGCAGAGTTAGCAATAAAAACAGGAGTAAACGTACAAAAAGATCAAATAGTAAGTATAAATGCTCCAATGCATGCTTTAGAATTTGTAAGAGAATTAACTAAAATAGCTTATGAAAGAGGAGCAAGAGAAGTAGTGTATAATTGGTCTGATGACCAATTAACTCTAATGAGATTTAAAAAAGCAAGTGAGAAAGCTTTTGAAGAATTTCCAAAGTGGAATGCAGATAGGTTAAATGATTTAGCTGATAAAGGAGCTTGTTTTTTAAATGTAATATCTCCAGATCCTGAACTATTAAAAGATGTAGATGCCAAAAGAGTAGCAAATTGGTCAAAAGTAAGATCACAAGCTATAAAAAGCTACTATGAAAAAGTGTTATCCGATAAAAATGCTTGGAGTATAGTTGCGTTACCTTGTGAGGCTTGGGCAACTAAGGTATTTCCTGAACTTTCTATAGAAGAAGCGATGGATGAATTAATGAAAATGATACTAGATATGTGCAGAGTAGACGGAAATGCTATATCTAATTGGGATCAACATAATAAGAACTTAGCAGAAAAAGTAAATGTTTTAAATGAAAAGAAATTTACAGCATTTCACTACAAATCAGAAGGAACTGATTTAATGGTAGGTATGTCAAAGAAGCAAATATGGAAAGCTGGAGCATCAATAACTACAGCGGGAATAGAATTTAACCCTAACTTACCAACAGAAGAAGTGTTTTCATTACCAAATAAAAATAAAGTAGATGGAATTTTAGCAAGTAAATTACCATTAAACTATAATGGAAACATAATCGATAACTTTACGTTAACTTTTGAAAAAGGAAAAGTAGTAGAATTTACAGCTGAAAAAGGATATGAAGTATTAGAAGCTTTATTAAACACAGATGAGGGAGCAAGATACTTAGGTGAAATTGCTTTAGTACAAGTAGATTCTCCTATTTCTAATACAAATACTTTATTCTATAATACTTTATTTGATGAAAATGCATCTTGTCACTTTGCATTTGGGGCAGCTTATAAAAGTTGTATAGAAGGTGCAGAAAATATGAGTGAGGAAGAATTAGAAATAGAAGGTGTAAACGATAGTTTGGTACATGTAGATTTCATGGTAGGATCAGAAGATCTATCGATTGATGGAATTACAGAGGATAGGGCTATAACACCTATATTTAGGAATGGAAACTGGGTAATATAAAGGTTGAAAAATACAAGGAGAAAAATTTATGAAATTATCAGATCTAAAATTTTTAAAGATAGAACTAAAAGACCATCCTACTAGGAAATTGAAGATGGAGTATATAAATAAGCCTAATGCCATAGGTGTTCTAGTATTAGATGAAAAAGAAGAAAAAACTCTTTTGGTAGATCAATATAGACCTGGAACAGATTCACATCTATTAGAAATACCAGCAGGGATAATAGAAGAGGGGGAAACTCCTAAATCAACTTTGGAAAGAGAACTTAGGGAAGAAACAGGGTATACAATGGAGGACGTAGAAGTAATAGATGAGTCTAAGGAAGCATTGGCATCATCACCTGGTTATACTAATGAAAAATTATATGTTTATATAGTTAAATTAAAAAATAATGAAATAAAACCGTTGGAATTGGAATTAGATGAAACTGAGGATCTAACAACTAAATGGATAGATTTAGAAGAAATGGAAAAAATCACT
>NZ_JBATVM010000131.1:0-21002 GCF_049671765.1 Psychrilyobacter sp. | reverse complement strand
TCTTATGAAGCCAGTGGATATGGATATGGTCCAGGAGTATCATTTGATATGAAAAGAACTATATTAATCTTATCTAGAGCATCAGGAGTACCTGTAGTAGAAGGAGCAATAAAATATGCTGCACTATTAGGGAAAAATGATCTTACTTCAATAGTAAGCAAAGAATATGAAATGATAAAAAAAGCAGGATATGAAGATATCTTAGCTAGTTTTGTTGAAGCACCAAAAAAACCAGTAGAAGAATTTGTAAAACCTGAAAAGCAAGTAGTAACAGCACAAATTTCAGGAATAGATATTATGGACTTAGATGATGCAGCGATAGAACTTATGAGAAGTGGGATCTATGCAGAAGCAGGAATGGGTTGTACAGGACCAATCATCTTAGTAAATGATGCTAACAAAGAAAAAGCTATTGTTATATTAGGAGAAAAAGAATATATCGCAGTAGAAAAAACAAGCTGCTAATATTTAGTATAAAAGAAATCATCAATTAATTGATGATTAAGAACATAGAAATAAACTGTAACTATTATACTAGTGTTTCATCTAAAAAGAAGCTGTCAATTAATTTTGATGGCTCTTTTTTTATTTTTGAAAAGGTCTTTATTAAAATCAGTATTTTTATTGCCTTGGTTATAGTTTTTTCTTGAAATTCATCTAAAAATATTACCTATTTATCTTCTCGCTATATCTATTCTTTTTGAGGAGTTAATATTAAAAATACCAATGATATTGCTATGGGAATTATTCCTAAAATCATACTATATCCTGGAGTACTCGTATCGATTATTTTTCCAGACAATAATAGTGCTATAGGCATTATTGTTTTTACCATTCCAATAAATAAACCTATTACCTGTCCTCTTATATTATCTGGTAGTTCCTTCTGAAAATAAGTAAATAATGGGATATCTACTAGAGCAATCAGTCCACCTGTTAAAAACATTCCTATAGAATAAATTAATGTAGTTACTATCTGCTCTAAATCTATAAATATTGGAATCAAAAATAATGTATTTACTCCTAGATATCCAGTAAACAGCACTTTTATCAATTTAGACGTCAATTTAAAGTTAAATTTTCCCATCACCATAGCTCCAACTATTAGTCCTATGGAAAACACAGATTCTATTCCACCTAAAACCTTACTTCCAAATTCAAAATAATTTGTAATAAGATAAGGAATAGGAACTACTATTGCCATTGGAAATGAAAAATTTAAAATAACTAATAAAACAACATATTTTTTCAATTTTTTATCTAACATTATATATTTAAAACCCTTAGTTAAAGACACCTTCTCTTTTTTTTTTGCTTTGACTTCCTGTATAGTTAAAAATATCTCTGTAATCATAGAAAATAAAAATGAGATTCCATTAAATAAAACAAAGGTTCTTATATCAATAAATGCATATACCAACCCTCCTAAAAATGGACCTGCTACCCTACTGCATGAAGCAATTATAGATGTTAAAGAATTAGCTTTTACCAACCAGTTTTTCTCAAATATCTGAGATTTTCCACTTTCAAATCCTATATATACAAGTAGAGAAAATATACTGGTAAATAAAGATCCTACATAAATTAAAGTAAGATGATCTACAAAATTCCACATGTAGAAGAGCCCAAACATTAGAAGAGCATTAAAAAGATCTCCTAAAATTATAAGTTTTTTCTTGGAATAATGATCTACAAATATTCCAAAAATCGGTGATAAAACGACCACTGGTATTGTATATAATATTATATTAAAAGCATATGAAGTCCCTTGATGCGTCACGTCTAACAAATACATTCCTGTGGCAAATGTAAATAATACCGACCCTAATAAAGAGATAAATATTCCTGGAAAATATATCAATTTATTTTTAAAATAATTATTCATTTCCTTCCTCCTCAACATTTTATTATCTTAACAATATTATAAAATATAGAGGGAAGGCTTGATCAATAGCTAAAATAAACAAATTTACTATAAAAAACGGAAAAAAGTGGAGTTAACCCTATCTTTTACCAAAATACAGATATGTAGAAATTATTTCTCCTGGAACAGTAAAATCTTCATATTTTCCTAGCTCTCCATCAACAAAAATAGATGGAAGTTGCTTTTGAGATAAAACTTTATAATTCATTTCAAGTAGTTTTATTTTAATATTTTTTAAGATTAAATATTTTCTAAAATTTGATTTAATAAGTGAATTATTTTTAAATTTTTCAAAAATAATATAGCCACTTAAAAGTACTGAGTTCTCTTTTAAATATTTATCTAAATTCTCAATATGAAAACCTTGATTTCTAAAGGGAAAACTACTGCTGGTAAGATAATCTACAAGAATATCAACACTATTTATTTTTATTGGAATTTCTTTGAAATCTGAACAAATAAAAATAATATTTTTTTTAATCCCTTTTATTTCAAGACTTTTTTTTAGAAAAATTTGCGAATCCAAATTTAAATCTACAGAAATATAAGTGGTATCTTCCTCTAGATCATCATAAATATTACTCAGAAAAAAACCTATTCCACTCCCTATTTCTAATAAAATTTTCTCTTTAAAAAATTTATTAGGGATTGTATTAGAAAACCATGCTGAATTTTTATAAATATTATCCAACAGTTCCTTCTTAGTGTTATCAATATAATTTAATAAAAAATCTTGCGGATAATCATAAGGAGGTTCAAAATGAGTATGGGAGACAATAAGGATGCCATCTTTAATTACATATTCTTTTTGACAACTACATTTGAGAATACCGTCTAAAATTTGATTATCTTCTATATTCCCTTTACAAATTTTAAGTTCCGATTGGCAAAGAGGACATTTTAATAGATAAAGACTGTTTAAAGGAATTCCTATTTTTATCTCAGAGTTTTCTCCTTCTAAAAGTAAACTTTCTATTTCCTCGTTAAGTTTATTATCAATTTTTTTTAGAGATTTTATCTCTTCTCTTATTTCTTTACTTTTTTTGAGATAATAATTTTTATATAAATAAGAGCTAGTTTTTGAATCAAGATTTCCTAGTTTTTTAGTTAAAATAATGCTTTTAACCTCACTTAAAGTAAAATTTAAAGATTTCAAATGTAGAAGCTGGTCCAATGTTCTCTGATCATTTTCAGTAAAATTATATTGTTTATTTATTTTTTTAGGATTAAGAATCCCAAGGGCTATATAATGCCTAATCGTATCTTTAGTCAAGTTATTGTTTTGTGTGAAATTTCCTATTTTCATATAGTTCTCCTTATATTCATATTTCTAGACTCCTAGATAGATTGGTTTATAAAATAGCTTTTTGAATGTTCTCACAAATCTTTTAGAAGTCCAAAAATATAATTGATATTATTATAATTTCATTGATATAATTAGCGCTATATGACTTTATATCTAGACTATATATATATTATTATTTTCTAAAATTGTCAACCCATTATAAAAACTCTACTATAAATATAGTAATATATAATTTATAAATTATTCGATTTCTTATTTAAATTTATGCCTTTTTTTAAATGTTCTTTCTTCAATTAATATCGATTAGTTCTATTCTACTTTCAAAACATTCTCAACTACGAGAATACTTAATTTTTAAAACACATTTCATAACTTTACGAACATCCTCCTAAAATTTCTGTGAAAATTTTAGTAATTGAAAATTAATTTTAAGTTTATATAAAAAAAACGTTAAGAATCCCAACTAAAAAAACGTGTTACGAACACTATTCTAATGTGAAAATAATATTCCTTATTGACAATATTATAAAATAATAATACAGTTATTAAAAGACTCTACTTAAAACTATTAGAGTATATAAATTATAGAGATCGGAGGTAGTCATATTCATGAAAAATAATAGAGTAGCAAAACCAGAATGGTTAAAAATAAATTTAGGTAGCGTTAAAGGTTTTCAAAATATAGAGAGTATATTAAAAGAATTGGATTTAAAAACTGTATGTAAAGAAGCAAATTGCCCTAATAGAGCCGAATGTTACTCTAGCGGTACTGCAACCTTTTTGATAATGGGAGGTATATGTACTAGAAAATGTAAATTTTGTAATGTAAAAGATGGTTCACCTAAAATCTTAGATATTGATGAACCTAAGCATCTAGCCCAAGCAGTAAAAAAACTTAAATTAAATTATGTAGTAGTTACATCAGTAACTAGAGATGATTTAGAAGATGGTGGTGCCGGTCACTTTGCTGAAGTTGTAAAAGAAATAAGAAAAATAAATAGCAAAGTAAAAGTTGAGTTATTGATTCCTGATTTAATGGGGAATGTCGAAGCTTTAAAAACTGTTTTAGAAGCAAAGCCAGAAGTTTTAAACCATAACATCGAAACAATTGCAAGACTATATGAAAATGTAAGGCCAGAGGCAGAATACAATAGAACTTTAAAAATATTGAGAATGTCAAAAGTAATAGACCCAACAATTAAAACAAAATCTGGAATAATGTTAGGATTAGGTGAAACTAAAGAAGAAGTTGTTCAGCTCTTTAAAGACTTAAGAGAGAATTCTTGTGATTTGTTAACTATAGGTCAATATTTAAGACCTTCAGAAGAACACTATCCAATGTATGAATATGTAACACCTGAAGATTTTGAATGGTACAAACAAAAAGCTGAAGAAATGGGCTTTGAAGGGGTAGCTTCTGGACCTCTTGTAAGGAGTTCATATAAAGCTTGGCAACTATATAATGATTAAGGGGGAAAAAATGGGATTGAAAAAAACATCGTTAAATGAAGTGCACAAAAAACTAGGTGGTAAACTAGTAGATTTTACAGGATGGGAACTTCCTATTCAATTTGAAGGAATAAAAGAAGAACATTTTGCTGTTAGAGAAAAAGCTGGTCTTTTTGATGTATCTCACATGGGTGAATTTACTATTGATGGTTCAGACGCTTTAAAATTTGTAGACTACATAGTTGCAAATGATGCAAGTGCTATGAATGAAAATCAAGTAATGTACACATTTATGTGTAATGAAAAAGGTGGAGTTGTAGATGATTTATTAGTTTACAAGTATACTAATGAAAAAATATTATTAGTAGTAAATGCTGCTAATATTGAAAAAGATTATAACTGGGTAGTTAAGCAAGCTAAAGCTTTTGATGTTGTAACAGAGAATATATCTGACAATGTTACACAAATTGCAATCCAAGGACCTAAAGCTCAAGAAATTCTTCAAAAAATTACAGATACCGACTTAAATGAAATAAAATTCTTTACATTTAACTCTAAAGTTTTAGTAGCTGGAGTAGAGTGTATAGTTTCTAGAACTGGATATACTGGTGAAGATGGATTTGAAGTATACTTAGGTCATGAAAGTGCTGTTGCTCTTGCAGAAGTAATTATTGAAGCTGGTGGAGAGGATCTTTCCCCTATAGGGCTTGGAGCTAGAGATACACTTAGATTTGAAGCTGGTTTACCTCTTTATGGGAATGAATTAGGAGATAATATTACTCCATTAGAATCAGGACTTGGTTTCTTTGTTAAATTAGAAGCTGGAGATTTTATAGGAAAAGATGTTTTAGTGGCACAAAAAAGAGATGGTTTAACAAGAAGAACAGCAGGATTTAAATTAACTGGAAAAGGTATTGCTAGAGGTGGATATAAAGTATTTGCTGAGGGAAAAGAAATAGGTTATGTTACAACGGGTTACAAACTTCCTGGACAAAAAGAAAGTATTGGTATAGCCCTTATAAATATAGAATATGCTAAGATAGGTAAAAACATTCAAGTAGAAATTAGAAATAAACTTGTAGATGCAGAAGTAATAAGTAAAAAGTTTTTAGAAAAAAAATACAAAAAATAAACACAAAAATCAGAGGAGGAATTAAATATGGAAAAATTACTTTACACAAAAGACCACGAATGGATTAAAGTTGAGGGAAACACAGCACTTATAGGAATTACTGATCATGCACAAAAATCACTTGGGGAAATAGTATATGTAGAACTCCCTGAAACTGATGATGAACTTAAAATGGAAGAAGCTTTTGGTGTTATAGAATCTGTAAAAGCAGCTTCAGATTCATATATGCCTGTATCAGGAACAATTCTCGAAGTTAACGAAGAGTTAGAAGATAACCCTACTTTATTAAATTCAGATCCATATGGAACTTGGATTTTAAAAGTTGAACTTTCAGACAAAGGAGAATTAGATTCTTTATTAGATTTCGACGCATATAACGAATTATGTGAGGAGGCTCATTAATGTTTAGATATATACCTACTACGGAGGAAGATAGAAAAGAAATGTTAGATGTAATTGGTATTAAGAATGTTGAGGAACTTTTTAATGATATTCCCAAAGAACTGAAACCACCTCACAAATTAAACATATGTGAGCCTATGTCTGAAATAGAACTAAAGAAAAGAATCAATGAATTAGGCAATAAAAATTCATCAGAGCTTATATGTTTTAGAGGAGCAGGGGCATACGATCACTACTCTCCTGCAGCAGTTGACCACTTAATTAGTCGTTCTGAATTTTATACAGCTTATACACCATATCAACCTGAGATTAGTCAAGGAACATTACAGTGTATATTTGAATTTCAAACAATGATAGCTAATTTAACTGGTATGTTTGCATCTAATGCTTCAATGTATGACGGTTCAACATCAGCGGCAGAAGCAGCTATAGTAACAGCTACTGTTACAAAAAGAAAGGAAATCATTGTTTCTAAAAGTGTTAATCCTGAGACAAGACAAGTACTTAAAACATACTGTAGATTTAGAGATATAAAGGTAGTAGAAGTAGAACTAGATGATGGTGCAACTTCTATAGAAGATTTAAAAGCTAAAGTTTCTGATAAAACAGCAGGAGTATTAGTACAAAGTCCAAATTTCTTTGGAATTATTGAAGATTTAGATGAAATTAGAGAAAACATTGTAGATAAAAAAACAAAATACATTGTAGCTACAGATCTTGTAGCTATGGGAATGCTTAAAACTCCTGGAGAATCTGGAGCAGATATAGTTGTTGGAGATGCCCAAAGTTTTGGTAGCGGACTTGCGTTTGGTGGACCTTACTTAGGATTTATGGCAGTAACTAAAGGACTTATTAGAAAAATACCAGGAAGAATAGCAGGAGAAAGTATCGATCAAGATGGAAAAAGATCATACGTTTTAACTCTTCAAGCTAGAGAACAACACATTAGAAGAGAGAAAGCTACTTCTAATATTTGTTCTAACCATGCATTAAATGCTTTAGCAGCTACTATTCATATGAGCCTTTTAGGAAGAGTTGGGTTAGAAAAAGTAGCGGAATTATGCTATAAAAATGCTAACTATACTATGACTAAACTTGTAGAAACAGATAAGTATAAATTAAAATTTAATAGACCATTTTTCAGAGAATTTGTAATTGAGGGGAAAGAGTCTCCTGAGCTTATCAATGAAAAATTATTACAAGCTGGAATCTTGGGTGGATATCCTTTAGAAAGAGAATATCCTGAATTTAAAAATGCATCTTTAGTGTGTACTACTGAAAAAAGAAGTAAATTAGAGATAGATGACTTTGCTGAAAGGATGGGTGAGATATAGATGAAAGAATATAATAAACTTATATTTGAAATTTCTAAGAAAGGAAGATGTGGTTATTCACTTCCAGAATTAGAAGTAGAAAATGTTACTCTTGATTTGGCAGTACCAAAGAATCTATTAAAGACAAAGGATGTAAAACTTCCTGAAGTAAGTGAAAACGACGTAGTTAGACATTATACTCGTTTATCTAGTAAAAACTTTGGACTCGATACAGGTTTCTATCCTTTGGGTTCTTGCACAATGAAATATAATTCAAAAATAAATGAACAGATAGCTCGAAATCCTAAGATGATGAATCTACACCCTTACCAACCTGAGGAAACTGTCCAAGGAGCACTTGAAATGATGTATGAAGCAGGGATACATCTAGCCGAAGTTGCTGGAATGGATGAATCGTGTCTTCAACCTGCTGCAGGTTCTCATGGTGAGTTAACAGCACTTATGATGATAAAGGCTTACCATGAAAAAAATGGTGATTTTAAAAGAAAAAATATAGTATTACCTGATGCTGCTCATGGAACTAATCCATCTTCGGCACAAGTAGCAGGATTTAATATAATTGAGATTAAGTCAACTCCTGAAGGTGACGTTGATATTGACGCTTTAAAAGAACATATGAATGATGAACTAGCAGGATTTATGTTAACTAATCCAAGTACACTTGGAATTTTTGAAGCAAATATTCAAGAGATATCAGCTCTTATTCATGAAGCTGGAGGACTTTTATACTATGACGGTGCAAATATGAATGCCATTATGGGAAAAGCTAGACCTGGAGATATGGGGTTTGACATAATGCATTATAATTTGCATAAAACTATGTCAACACCACATGGTGGAGGAGGTCCTGGGAGTGGAGCTATAGCATTTAAAAATAGACTGGCACCTTTTCAACCAGTTCCAGTAATAGAAAAAAAAGCTGAAAAATATAGCCTTAACTATGATAAACCAGATAGTATAGGTAAAGTTCGTAGTTTCTATGGAAATTATGGAGTTATTTTAAGAGCATATTCGTATATGTTAACAATGGGTGGAAGAGGGCTAACAACTGCAAGTGAAACTGCAGTCCTTAATGCAAATTACATGATGGCAAGACTGAAAGAACACTATCCGCTTGCAGTTGACAGAGTGTGTAAACATGAGTTTGTATTGGCACAACCTAAACATGAAAGTGTAACAACCCTTGACATTGCAAAAAGACTTTTAGATTTTGGATATCATCCACCAACAATTTATTTCCCACTTATCGTAAATGGCGCTATGATGTTTGAACCTACAGAAACAGAGAGTAAAGAAACTATGGATGGATTTATTGATGCTATGATTGCCATAAGAAAAGAAATGGATGAAAATCCTGAAGTAGTATTGTCAGCACCTAATAACACAATAATTAAAAGAATAGATGAAGGAAAAGCAGCGAGAGATATAATCGTTACTCACGCTTGGTAAGAACGATTTAAATATAATAAAATAGGAGCTGTTTTAACAGCTCCTATGTAATATCTTGAGAAAAAGAGTTGATAAAGAAAAATCTACGTGATGTATCGTTACTCACTCTTAGTAAAAGATAATTTAAGTATAATAACTAAAAGGGGTGAAAATAATGAGTTTTTTAAACGGTAGATCGGCTAAAGAAGCCATAGAAGATAGCATACTAAAATCTCTTCTTGAAAGGGATGAAAAAATTTGTGATACATGAGACAGAAATGCGGCTTTATCTGTAGCATTTGCAGTAAAGTCTGAACTATCTCAGGATGAGGTAGGAGAAGTAAAAAGTTATGTTGAAAATTTAAAGGAAGAAGAATTATCACTTAATGAGAAGGTTAAAGCTACTTTTATAAAAGGTGACGTTAAAGAAAGAAAAGATAAAGCCATTCTAATCTTTAGGTATAAATATTTAGGAGGATTATAATAAATCTTAAAAGGCTTTATAGCCCTTTTAATCTTTAGATATAAACACATAGGAGGGAGTTTAATGGATCATAAAAGACTTAGTGATGTTGACAAAGAAGTTTTCAACCAAATAGTTAATGAAAGAAATAGACAAGAAGAGGGAATTGAATTAATTGCGTCTGAAAACTTTGTATCTAAAGCAGTAATGGAAGCAGTTGGTTCAGAGTTTACAAATAAGTACGCTGAAGGATACGTTGGTAAAAGATATTATGGTGGTTGCGAACATGTAGATGTTGTTGAAAAGCTTGCTATTGAAAGATTAGGAGAACTATTTGGTTGTAAATATGCAAATGTTCAACCTCATTCTGGATCTCAAGCTAATATGGCTGTATATATGGCTCTTATAAATGTAGGAGATAAAGTTTTAGGTATGGCATTAGATCAAGGTGGACATCTTACTCATGGTCATTTTGTAAACTTTTCCGGTTCTCTTTATGATATAGTTTCGTATAAATTAACTGAAAAAGAACAAATTATTGATTATGACAATATTAGAGAGATGGCTCTAAAAGAAAAACCAAAATTGATTATAGCAGGTGCTAGTGCTTACTCAAGAAAGATAGATTTTAAAAAATTTAGAGAAATCGCTGACGAAGTAGGAGCATACCTTATGGTAGACATGGCACATATTGCTGGTCTTGTTGCTGCTGGTCTTCATGAAAATCCTGTACCTTATGCCCATGTAGTTACATCTACAACACATAAGACATTGCGTGGACCTCGTGGTGGAATTATTCTTTCAAATGATGAAGAGATTATGAAAAAAATTAATAAAACTATCTTCCCAGGTATTCAAGGTGGGCCTTTAATGCATGTAATTGCAGGTAAAGCCGTGGCATTTAAAGAAGCTCTTTCAGAAGATTTTAAAGAATATCAAAAACAAGTTATTAAAAATGCAAAAGTAATGGGTGAAACTCTTGTAGAAAGAGGATTTAAATTGGTTTCTGGAGGAACAGATAATCATATGTTTCTAGTAGATCTTCAAAATAAAGGAATAACTGGTAAAGAAGCAGAAAGATTACTTTTAGAAGCAGATATTACTACAAATAAAAATGCTGTTCCAAATGATCCTCAAAAGCCATTTGTAACAAGTGGAATAAGAATAGGGACTCCTGCTGTAACTACTAGAGGAATGAAAGAAAAAGAGATGATTAAGATTGCTAATATGATTGCAGATGTTATAGAAAATAAAGAAGGTAAAAAATATAGGAGTGAAGTTCAGGCTTTAGCAGCAGAATTTCCATTACATAAGTAATGAAAGAAATCAAAGTTATAGACACAGGAAGGGTACCATATTTAAAATCTTATGAACTGCAGATGAAAAATTTTGAAAACTTGATATCTAATAAAGAAGTTTTCGGGCATCTAATTATAACAGAACCTAACCCCACTATAACTAAGGGAATTAGAGGGGAAGATAGTGAAATCTTTATTTCTAGAGAGGAAAGAGAGAAAAAAGGAATTGAACTTATTGATATTAGAAGAGGTGGGAAAGTAACTTTTCATGGCCCTGGTCAAATAGTTATTTATCCCATCTTAAATCTATCTCATTTTAAAAAAAGTATTAAATGGTATATTGAATCTCTAGAAGAAGTTGTAATACTAACATTAGAAGAACTAGGAATAAAAGCTCATAAAAAAGAAGGACTTGTTGGTATTTTTACTGAAAAAGGGAAGATTTGTGCTATAGGAGTAGAGGTAAAAAAATGGAGAACACTCCATGGTATTGCAATTAATCATGAAGTTGATTTAGATTATTTTAATAATATTAATCCTTGTGGTATCAGTGATTTAGGCGTTACGTCAATATCAAACGAAGACAAAAAAATCACAAGAGAAAATATAATTGATCTTTTTAAATTAAATTTTTCTAAGATATTTTGTGTTCAATTAAAATAGCAACGTGACATTTCTTAGATAATAAAATGTAAGATGAAAACAAAAAAATAACCTACTTGAGGTTATTTTCTTAAGACCTAGATTTGAAATCTAGGTCTTTTTTTATCCTTAGTTAAATTGAAGTTTCCTAAATGATAAGTAAAAATAATCATAGTTAATTGTTAAACAGTCGTTACTACTTTTGAAGTTTCCTTCTTTAAATACAACCAATAGTAAACAGCAGGAACAAATATTCCTCCAGATAACATATTTCCAATAGTTACAGGAATATAGTTATTTGTAAACATATCTGAAATAGCAATACTTTCTGGTGAAACCATCCATCCAGCAGTAATAACAAACATATTAGCTACTACATGTTGGTAACCTGAAAGAGCAAACATCATTATTGGGAACCAACAAATCCATAGTTTTCCTGAAACATCAGTAGCAGCAAAGGTCATCCAAATAGCTAGAGCTACAACAACATTACATAAAAATCCACTGGCAACAGCTTGAGCAAATCCTAGGTTAACTTTCCCTTCCGCAATAGCTACAACCATATTGGCCATAGGAGCACTTTTGAATACTCCAGCAACAACAGCAATCCATGCAAGGAAAGCACTTCCTACAAAATTTCCTAGCCAAACTACAATCCAGTTTCTTAAAACATCTTTAAAAGATGAATCCCCAGTAATATAAGCAAGAAAAGCTAAATTATTTCCTGTGAATAACGAACCTCCTACAAATATAACCAACATAAGTCCAACTGGAAACACTGCAGCTCCAAGAAGTTTTGAAAGCCCTGGATCTACATTAGCACCAAGAGATTGAGTGACGGTAATATAGGCAATAAAACCTAAAGCTATAAATATGCCCCCCATAATTCCTAATACAAATATTTTTAATGATTTGGTTTTAGTTTTTTTTATAGCCATTTGTACAACTGATTCAGCTACTTCTACTGTGTTTAAAAAAGTTTTCGACATAATTTCCTCCATTTTAATTTTTTATCGTATTCGTTCCAAAAATTTGAGTTAACCGATTTAGATTTTAATTCCCAAATAAAATCATTGTGTTAAACCCTAGCTAAAACAACTCTACAAGAGGTATATTACTATTTTTTTTTTTTAAAGTCAATTTTTTTAGTACTGTTGTATTTTATTATTGTGAAAGAAATATTTTTATAAAAAAATAAAACTTCAAGTGTTATATTTTTTAGTATTTTTTTTTAAAATAGTGATTTTTTTTTCACAACGAAGAAAAAAATATTTAATTTTATAAATTTGGTGTATAATTAATATTATTTGTTTTGTTTTGAAACATTTTTAAGATAAAATAAATGATTTTTTATAATAATTTTAAGGGGGAATATTTAAGGTGGGTAACGAGTATATTGATAACATATTATCTAATTTTGATTTTAGTAAGATAGAACTACTTCCAATTCTTACTGAGATTCAAAAACAAAATAAAGACAATTATATTTCAGATGAAATATCTGATTATGTGGCTAAAAAATTAAAGATGCCAAAAGCTCGTATAGATGAGGTAATCACATTTTTTTCGGCTATAAATACTAGTAAAAAAGGAAAGATTGTTTTACAACTATGCGAAAGTACTGTTTGCGGGGTTAAGAAAAAGCACCTTATAGGTGAAGCTATTCAAAAAAAATTAAATATTAAATTAGGAGAAACTACTCCTGATAATTTATTTACTTTTGAACATACTCCATGTTTTGGAGCCTGTGATATTGCACCGGCTATGAGAGTTAATGGGGTAGTTCATGGAAATCTTACAGTTGAAAAGATTATTACTCTCTTAGATCAACTTTCGAAGGGTGGTGAGAACAATAAATAAAAACTTTAATATTAAGATGATTAGTGAAAACTTTGGTAAATATAAATATAATGAGATCGATAAATATATAGACCTTGGAGGATTTACAGGTCTTAAAACAGCTTTTAAAAAAGGAAAACAGCATGTTATAGATGAACTAAAAATTTCCGGTCTTCGTGGAAGAGGTGGAGCAGCTTTTCCTACTTGGCAAAAATGGAAAGGTGGACTCAACGAATTAGAACAAGAAACTTTTGTTATATGCAATGCCGATGAAGGTGAACCAGCAACTTTTAAAGATAGAGAACTACTTTCTCAAGATCCTTATAAAGTTATTGAAGGACTTACTATTTCTGGATATATGAGAAGTGCCAAAACTGGGACTATCTATTTGAGAGAAGAGTACACATATATGAAACATCAATTGGAAATTGCTATTGAATTATCTAGAGAAAAAGGATATTTAGGGAAAAATATATTAGGTACAGGATTTGATTTTGATATCAGAGTATTTTCTGGAGCTGGAGCTTACGTTTGTGGTGAAGGATCTGCACTTATTGAATCTATGGAAGGAAAATCTGGTAAACCAAGACTTAAAGCTCCTAGGATTAGTTCTAAAGGATATCTTCAAATGCCAACACAATCTAATAACGTTGAAAGTTTAGCTGTAGCGGCTACTATTTTAAAAATAGGAGCTTCTAAATATGCCGAATATGGATATGGAGAAAGTGTTGGGACTAAACTAATCAGCATCTGTGGGAATGTAAATAAACCTGCTGTATACGAGATCCCATTTGGAATTACTCTTAGACAAATTATTGAAGAGGTAGCCGGTGGTGTTGAAAATAATAAAAAAGTTAAATTTTTACAACTTGGAGGAGTTTCTGGTCCATTAGTACCTGCTAGTCTATTGGACACTCGATACACATATGAAGATCTTTGGGATCTAGATTTAGGAATAGGATCTGGTGCTATCTTAGTCGCTGATGAAGATATGTCAGTTATAGAATATATTAAATTAGCTAATAATTTTTTCCATCATGAATCTTGTGGAAAATGTATTCCTTGTAGAGAGGGAGTTCATGTATATAAAAAAATAATAGACAAACTATTAAATAAAACTGCAAAAAAAAGTGATATAGATTATCTTTTAGAAGTTGGAACTTTAATGAATGAAACTTCTTTCTGTGGACTTGGTCAAACAGCGGCTACCCCTGTTTTAAAAGCAATTAAATATTTTAGAGATGAACTATATACAGGAACAATTGATTAATTAAAAATTTAGGCATTAGGAGGAAAACGTGAAAAACTTGGTTAAAATCACTATAAATGATAAAGAATACAGTGTCCCTAAAAATACAAAAGTATTGAGGGCTTGTGAAAATATAGGTATCAAAATTCCTACTTTTTGTGACGATAAAAGACTCGTTCCAACAGGAGCTTGTAGAATGTGTGTTGTAGAAATAGGTACTGGAGGAAGAACAAAACTTCAGACTTCGTGTTCAACAGATGTTAAAGAGGGGATGGTTATAAAAACAGAAACAGAAAAAGTAGCAAATGCTAGAAGGAATATATTAAAACTTCTTTGGGCAAGTCATCCTAATGAATGTCCTACATGTGAAAAGGCAGGAGAATGTAAATTACAAGATTATTCTTATGAATATGGTGTGGATATTGATGCTATTGCTAACATTCAAGAACATAGAGGTATTTCTAAAAATACCGATGCAAAATTTTATTCAATTGATAGTAATAAATGTATTTCTTGTAATAAATGTGTTAGAGTCTGTAGTCAACTGCAATGTAACGACGCATTAGGTTTAAATAATAGAGGGCCCCATACTGTTATTGATAGAGCTAGCTTTAACGGTAAGACCAATTGTACAGAGTGTGGAGCTTGTGTTCATGTATGTCCTGTGGGATGTCTTATGCCTAAATCTAAAGAAAAATTTAGAAATTGGCAGGTTCAAAAAACTCAAACAACATGCTCATATTGTGGTGTGGGATGTCAATTAAACTTAGTTACAAAAGATAATAAAGTTGTTAGAATTGATCCAGTTATGGATAAAGTTAATAATGGTCTTTATTGTGTTAAGGGCGTTTTTGCATATAACTTCATCAATCATAGAGATAGACTTACAACTCCTTTAATTAGAAAAGATGGAAAATTAACTGAATGTTCTTGGGATGAAGCCTATGAAACCATCGATTTTAATAGAAAGAAAACATTAGCTGAAAAAGGCGGAGCTGGTTTTGCTGGACTAGCCAGTGCTAGAACAACAAATGAGGATAACTATCTTTTCCAAAAAATAGTTAGAGCTGGATTCCAAACAAATTCCATAGATCATTGTGCCCGTCTCTGACATTCTTCTACAGTTGCAGGTCTTGCAGCTATGCTTGGTAGTGGAGCCATGACAAATTCCATAGAAGAAGTAGTAGATAATGATACGATATTTGTAATTGGAAGTAACACAACAGAAGCTCATCCTGTTATTGGAGCTTCTATAAAGCAAGCCGTTAAAAAAGGTGCAAAGTTAATAGTTGCCGATCCTGTTAGAATTAAATTATCTGAAATTGCAGATTGTTACCTTCAAATTCAACCAGGCTCAAATACTGCTCTTTTAAATGGAATGATCAATTATATAATAGAAAATAATCTTCAAGATCATGAATATATAGATAAAAAAGTTAATAACTTTGAAGCTTTAAAAGAAAGTGTTAAGGAATGTACATTGGAAAAAACAGCTGAAATTTGTGGTGTAGATGCAGAGCTTATTGCAAAAGCTGCAAGAATATATGCTGAAAGTCCAGCTGCTGGATTATATTATGCAATGGGAATCACACAACATTCTACAGGGGTAGATAATGTTAAATCCACTGTAAACATAGCTTTAGTTTGTGGAAATATAGGAAAAGCTAACGCAGGTGTTAACCCTCTAAGAGGGCAAAATAATGTTCAAGGAGCTTGTGATATGGGAGCTCTTCCTAACAAATTCCCTGGTTATCAAGATGTTATTAATCCAGAGGCTATAGATAAATTCCAAGATGCTTGGGGTGTAAAACTTAACACAACTAATGGTATGAGATTACCAGAAATGATGGATAAAGCTGCAAATGGTGAGTTAGGGTTTATGTATATTGTAGGAGAAAATCCTATGATTTCTGATCCCGATACACATCATGTGACTAAAGCGTTAAAAACGGTAGATTTCTTAGTTGTACAAGATATTTTTTTAACAGAAACCGCTGAATTAGCAGATGTTGTCTTACCAGCAGCTACATTTGCTGAAAAAGATGGAACATTTACAAATACAGAAAGAAGAGTTCAAAGAGTAAGAAAAGCTATTAATCCAATTGGAAACTCTAAACCAGACTGGCTTATATTTAGTGAACTCCTCGAAAAATTTGGAATTATTTCTAAAAATAAATACAATACTTCTAAAGATATATTTGAAGAGTTATCATCTTTAACTCCTCAATACAATGGGATTTCATACGGCAGAATTGATTCTTTAGGTTTACAATGGCCTTGTCCTACAAAAGATCACCCCGGAACTCAATTTTTACATAAAGATAAATTTATGAAAGGTGAAAAAGTAGAATTTATGCCTGTAAAATACCGAGATCCTATTGAAAAGGCAAGTAAACAATATCCTATTATAATGACAACAGGAAGGATATTAGAGCATTATCATACTAGAACTATGACTATGAGAACAGATGAAATAGATAAGGAATTTAAGTCTAGTTGGTTAAGCCTATCCCCCGAATTAGCTAAGGAGTTAGAAATAGATGACAAAGATAATATTGTCGTTAACTCTCCAAGAGGAAAAATATTTACTGTAGCTAAGATTTCTAATGATGTTTCTGGAAAAACAGTATTTATGCCATTCCACTTTGGAAATGGAGCAAATGTACTAACAAACGGTCAAGCCTTAGATCCTATATGTGGTATTCCTGAATTAAAAGTTACTGCTATAAATATTTCTAAAGCTTAGTTATATATTTTTAATATTATTCATAACTCTATAAAATTAAATAATGGAATTGATTTTGTATTTTAAAAGGACTATCTATCGTAAAATAGATAGTTCTTCTTTATTTTATTAGAAATTATAACTTTGAATTGTATTTATCTGAATCTAATATCATGTTGCTTTTTCTTCTCCTAATTATTCTAGTGTATTTTTTAGTTTTATTCTTTTTTCAAACATTTTTTTTCCTATTATGATAAAATTTATTTATATCATACTTAATACTGTTTTTGAAAAAAGGAGAATAACATGCTAGAAAATTTTAAATTGTCATTGATTACAGGGCTTTCAATACTGACTACCCTGGCTATAGGAACTTTTCTGCACATAAACTCTCTATTTTATGCTTCTATCGCAGCAGTGGTAGTATCCCAATCTTGTCATAAAAAAGTCATTCAATTAGGAGTAAAAAGACTTTATGGAACAATTGTCGGAGCCCTTATGGGTTTATTTTTTTTCCACTATCTTCCCCACTCAATCTATATCTATTCTTTAGGTATATTTTTGGTAGTTTTCATCTGTTCTAATTTTTTAAAAGCACCCTCAAATATGGCCGGAATAGTATTTTTAGCGATCTCTACAAATTTAGGAGGGATGTCTAGTTCTTTTTATGCTTTTCATAGAATAATGGATACTGGTATTGGAATCATCTCTACAGTCTTTGTAACTGTTGCTTTTAAATTTTTAGACGATAAGTTTTCAAAATAACCTTAAAAAATAAAAATAGACTACTAAAAATATTAGATTATTTTTTCAAAATAAAGTATTTATAAAAATATGTTATGTGTGCTTGACAAAATTTACTGTCTATTTTTTTTAAATCATTGCCTAAAATATGTTTCTACTATATAATAATAGTTAAAAAAATAATAATGATAATATTGAGAAAATAGATATAGGGAGGAAGTATGGCTGTAAAATTAAGAGAACTATATGAATCAATTAAAAAATTTGATATAGAACTTCTTGCTGGAAATAAAGGGTTAGATAATATAGTAAGATGGGTACATATGGTAGAAAGTGTTAATCTATCTGTTTTTTTAGAAAGTCATGAAGTAGCTTTTACCACTGGAATAGGCATTAATGGAGATAAGGAGTTCCTAGAACTTGTGATACATACCCATGCCAATAATGCCAGCGGGATGATCATTAATATTGGGCCCTATATTAAATCTATTCCTCATGATGTTATTGATTTTTGTAATAGGAATAATTTTCCTTTATTTCAAGTTCCTTGGCGTATACATATGGCTGAAATAATGCGAGAATTTACTTATAAGATAACAGTAGCTGATAGGATGAACATGGAACTTTCAAATGCTGTCAAAAATGCTATCTTTTTTCACGATCAGAAATCTCTTTATGTCCCTCATCTTGAAAGGCATGCTTTTCAAGCTCATTGGCCATATCATTTAGTAGTAATAGAGATCATTGAAAAAAAAGGTAAAAAAATAATAGGCAGTAAAAAAAGAAAAGAGATTTTAAAATGTATTGAAAATTATGCTACAGATATAAATAAAAAAACCTTTACATTTGAGCTTGATAAGAGGTTTGTAATGATATTTGCAAAATATCGTATAGAAAAAATAGAAAAAATAGTAGATGATATCAAAAAAAAATGTAAAATTCTTCTTAGTGAGAATGAAGAGATATATCTTTGTATAGGCTATAATGCTAAAAACATAAAGTGTATTGGGAAAAGTTATCAAAAAGCCCTAAATGTTTTGAAACTTCAGAAAAAAAAGGGAAATCATAACAAAGTTACCTCATATAAAGACTTAGGTTTATATAAACTTCTTCTATCTATAGAAGATAATGAAGTTATTAAAGAATATCACGAAGAAAACTTAGAAGCCTTAATCAAATTTGACGATTTGAACGATACAGACTTTGTAGGTGTGCTTAGGTGTTATCTAGAATTTAATGGTAGTGTAAAAGAAGTTGCTTCTAAACTTTTTTACCATCGTAACACTATAAATTATAAATTAAAAAAAATAGAGGAAATATTGCAATGTAATTTATCTGAATTAAATATAAGGTTAAAATTAATAGTAGCTTTTATGCTTCTAGACATTAAATAAGAGATCAATTTAGCATTGGATTAATCCAGAGAAATAAAAAAAACTAAATTCTATAGTAGAATTTAGTTTTTTTTATTTCTCTAAATCGGTTCTTTGTGCTGCAGCACAAAATATTTCAGATGTTTGAACATTGATATATATTAAAAAAAGATATATACTTTACCAACATAGAAAATCAAAGAAAGAATTTGATACTATCTCAGTTAATAATTGACTTTATAGTACTAAAATAATATAATGTTAGTATGTATTTTAACTACAAAACAATTATTTGTTAGAGAATTTCAAATAAAATTAAAGAAGGAGGATGTATATGTCGTATGTTGACGAAATACTAGAAAAATTAATTATTAAAAATCCAAGTGAAATGGAATTTCACCAATCCGCTAAAGAAGTTTTAGAATCTTTAAGGGTAGTCGTAGAAAAAAATGAAGAGATATTTAGAAAAGAAGCTTTACTAGAAAGATTGACAGAACCAGAAAGAATAATTTCATTTAGAGTACCTTGGGTAGATGACAATGGACAAGTACATGTCAACAAAGGTTTCCGTGTTCAATTTTCTAGTGCCATTGGACCATATAAAGGGGGACTTAGACTTCATCCTTCGGTTAATCAAGGTATAGTTAAATTTTTAGGATTCGAGCAAATATTCAAAAATGCATTGACAGGTTTACCAATTGGTGGTGGGAAAGGTGGTTCAGATTTTGATCCTAAAGGTAAATCTGATAGAGAAGTAATGGCATTTTGTCAGAGCTTTATGAGTGAACTTCATAAATATATTGGTGCAGATACAGATGTCCCTGCTGGTGATATAGGTGTAGGTGCAAGAGAAATTGGTTATATGTATGGTCAATATAAAAGATTAACAGGTCTTTTTGAAGGAGTTCTAACTGGAAAAGGTTTAACATATGGTGGATCATTAACAAGGACTGAAGCTACTGGATATGGACTAGTATATATTGTTGAAGAAATGCTTAAACATAACGGAGGTAAAAATTTTAAAGACAAAAAAGTAGTTATCTCAGGTTCAGGAAATGTTGCTATATATGCTACTCAAAAAGCTCAAGAATTAGGGGCAAAAGTTGTTGCATTAAGTGATTCTAGTGGTTATGTTTATGATAAAGATGGTATTGATCTTGACCTTATCAAAGAAATTAAAGAGGTAAAAAGAGGTAGAATTAAAGAATATGCAGATGCTAAAGATTCAGCAATATTTACAGTTGGAAAAGGTATTTGGAATGTTCCCTGTGATATAGCTCTTCCATGTGCAACACAAAATGAATTAGATCTTGAAGATGCTAAAATTTTAAAGAAAAATGGCTGTTCTGCTATAGCAGAAGGAGCTAATATGCCTTGTACAATAGAAGCAGTAGATTACTTCTTGGAAAATAATATACTATTTATGCCTGGGAAAGCAGCTAATGCAGGTGGAGTTGCAACTTCAGCATTAGAAATGTCACAAAATAGTCAAAGATTAAGCTGGACATTTGAAGAAGTAGACAGTAAACTTAAAGACATTATGCTAAATATCTTTGCAAAAACTAATGAAGCATCAAAAAGATACGGATTAGAAGGTAATTATGTAGCTGGAGCTAATATTGCAGGATTTGAAAAAGTAGCAGAAGCTATGCAATTTCAGGGTATATGCTAATAATTAAGTAATTGACAAAGAG
>NZ_JBATVM010000130.1:0-4710 GCF_049671765.1 Psychrilyobacter sp. | reverse complement strand
AGTATGGGGAGTAAAATTTCATCTGTTACATATAATTAAAAATACAAATTTAGAAAAATTATATATAGATACAAAATTTCATATTTTAACTAAGGAGGAGTATATAAATCTTCTAGGAAACGCTATTGAAATTTTAGATACGGATATGATTATTCATAGGTTAACGGGTGATGGAAGTCGTGAAACTCTTATGGAGCCTAAATGGAGTTTAGATAAAAGAAATGTTTTAAATTCCATAGAAAAATTTCTTAAAGAAAACAATATATCACAAGGGGATAAGTATAAAAAAATTACTTAGTTTTAAGTCACCAAAGATTCATGGATTTTTATAGAAACGAGTTTTTGTACTCTATTATGGTGGGATCAGGATATCTAATTAGTGTATTTAGCGATAATTTTAAATATGGAAATAAAAATAAAAGTTTACTTTTTATGAAATTTTTAAAGATATTAAGTATGATCTATATTATTTTTAAAAATATCAACGTAAGTTAGCTGTCATTAAAAATAGAATAAAGTAGTATAAGAAAGTAATGGGTCACATTATCAATTTAGATTCTCATGAAATATATAATGATAACTCTATAAATAAAATTCTAGAAAAATTAGACATTAAATATTTTTGTTTATGAATTTAAATGGAGAGATAAAAATAAATTATAGAAAATTTTATAAAACAAAATAAAGTCCTATTAGTTTAATTATGGATCTATAACTTTTAAATTAGTTTTAAAAGATAAAAAAATCAACCTTTATATTTATATTAAATGGTTGTTTTTTTATATTAAAAATAAAAATTATAGATTTATAAGAATAAAAATTATCCTAGATAATAAATAATATTTTTAGAATTAGAAATTATTTTAGAAACAATCCACCTGAAAATTAAATAATAAAATAAATATGAAAATAATATTCTTATACAAAAATGTCATAGAATAAATTTTGTATTTCATCACTTAAAAATAAAATAAATTATTTTTAAGTGATATAAAATGAATAAATATTTAAGAGGTTTGTTCGATCTCTTTAAAAATGTGATCTATTGTTGGTTTAGTGGCAACAGCAATAGGGGAAATTTGGTTCTTAGAACCATCTAAGGACATATTTTATTTCAAATAAAATATAAAATTAAAAAAATTATTATTAGTTGAAATAATTAAAAAAATTAAAAAAATAAGTTATAGTAAGAAAAAACTATTGAATGAGCTAATATATAATATAATTACTCATTAGCCCTTTGTTTTAAAGCAATTTTTTCGATTAATTACTAGATGTAATTATAATTTAAATAACAAACATAAATATAACAGTTATTATATTTAGTATTTCAAACATATAATACAGAATAATTATTATCGTGAATAATTAATCTAGATAAAAAATAAGCTATCATCAAATCAGCTTAGGTAATTTGGTGATAGCTCTTTTTTCTAATATATTTTTTGCATTGATATATACTTCTGTAACCTTGGTATCAGCATGACCTAAAAAGTCACGTATTTCTAAAATATCTGCGCCACGTAAAGATAATTCAGTAGCCACAGTATGTCTAATATTATGAGGAGAAATATCCTTCCCTATACTAAGACCCTTCTCCTTTATGATTCTATACAAATTATTATAGGACATTTTTTCATTAGGATTAAAACTTTTAGAAAAAATATAGTGATCTGAGATTTCCTCTAAATCAACTTTATAAAGTTTTATGATGTAATCTTTAAACTCCATTATTTTTTTATAACATTCATCATGGAGAGGTTTATACTGTTCTTTTCCACTTTTAGTCTCTTTTAATCTTAAAACAATACTTCCTTGTCTTTCAATGATATCTTCATATTTTAAATTTATCAGCTCAGAACTTCTAAGTCCGGTATAAAATAAAGTATATAAAATAACCAAATCTCTAAAACTTTTATCATCGACAACAGAAAAATTTAGGATGATTTCCTTTAAATCTTCATAAGAAAGCTTAAGAACATTGTCTAAATTATGTTTAGTTGTTTTAAATAAAGGAATATATTTAAATGGATTGTTATAACCATTTTTTTCTAATTCTTTATATAAACTTTTAAGAGATGATATACTTTTATTGATAGAACTTTTTTTAAGTTCCCTCTCATGTAGGAGATGTTTCAAGTAATCTTCTATATCTTCTTTTTCAATATTTTTCATCATATTCATAGTTTCATCAGGATTTAAATCACCATCATATTCATATACATATTTTAAAAAATCATTTAAATGGAACATATAATCTTTTAAAGTCTTTTCAGATTTATAGATAGAAAATATCGTTCCACTATTTTCTCGATTTCTCCTTCGTTTTTTTGGGATCGAGAGGCTAGTATCTTTTTTTATTAAGTCCATAACTCCTCCTAAAGTCCTATTATTTTTTGTATAGAAAACTCATATAAGAACGAAAATTGATTTTCAACTTATAATTGTATATCTACAAATCAAAAACTTCTAATTGAAAAATAAGAAAAAATTAGCTTTATTTTTTCCATTTAAAATCTAAAACTTCAATCTCATAGTCTCTACCAGATATTCCCTCTAATTTAATTCTTTGATTAATTTTTTTGCTTTCTTTGTATCCAAGATCTTTTACGGTGAATGTTTTTAATGTAGAATATTTTCCATCTATCATCCATTTTATTTCATAGGTAACATAATCTAATTTTGTTCTACTTTGATTTATAACTATTCCTGTAATACTTCTTCCATTACTTCTTTTAGCAGAAACTTCAACATTGGATAATTTTATTTTATTTTCAAATTCTTTAATACTTTCAAACTCTTTCTCTAATTCCCAAGTTTTATTTTCCATCAAGAGAATATTTTTTCCTTCAGAATTTTTAACCACTTCTTTAACTTCTGAGTATGTAGAAATTATAGTAGTTAAAAAAATAAATATAATTATTTTTTTCATATTTTCACCTCTATATATTTTTACCTCTAAGAGTAGTAAATTCCTTTAATTTTTCTTCACTAGTATTTAATATTAATTTTTTGTCATAATTTCCTATTAGTTTTATAGCTTCACTAAATTCACCAATAAGAGTAGAAAAATGTGCATCACTACCTAAAGATATATATGGCTTATATTTAGAACAATATTGTATAATCTTCTCACAGTTTGGTTTTGATCCTGATCTACTAGTAGTTAGTGATCCATTATTAATTTCAATAGCTACATTATATTTTTTTGCCGCAATCACTACTTTTTCATAATCTATTGGAAAGCTAGGGTTTCCTAAATGGACTAAGATATCTACTACGTTATTTTTTATAACATTAATAAGAGCTTTAGTATTTTTGTTAATATCATCAGTATCACCATATTCAGGGATACCATGAAAACCACCTAAAATAATATCACAGGTCTCAATTATTTTATTATTTATGTCTAAGTCTCCATCTATGTTTATTATATTAGCTTCTACACTTTTCAATATTCTTATCCCATCTACATAATTAGGTAATGTTCTTTGATTAGCAATCGCCCACCAATGTGGCGAGTCTTGAAGGGAAGGCCCGTGCATGGTATTGGCAATAACTTTAATTCCCCTTTTTTTTCCTGCCCTAACATTTTCCTCCAAAGAACTATAGGCATGGGGAGTTGTGTTTGTATGAGTATGTAAATCTATTAAAAAATTCATAAAATTTCCTCCATATTAATTTCTTTAACTTCTCCAATTTCTAAATTTCCTAATTCTAAATTAGCAAATTTTATTCTCTTTAAATAAACTACACAATTATCCACTGCATGGAGCATCTTCTTAACTTGATGGAATCTTCCTTCACTTATTGTAAGATTTATCTTATTTTTATCTACTCTTTCACAGCTAGAAGGTTTAGTAATATATCCTCCTATATCTACTCCTAATTCTAACTTTTTAATGTCTTCATCTGTAATTGTTTTTTCAGCTTCTACATAATAAATCTTATCCACATGTTTTTTAGGAGATAATAATTCATGAGAGAGAGGACCATCATTTGTAAAAAGTAATAATCCTTCCGTATCTTTATCTAATCTCCCTACGGGGAAAAGATTCTTTTGAATTACCCATTCCGGAATAATTTCCATGACTGTTTTATGTTTTTTATCTTCTGTAGCTGTAATATATCCAGCAGGTTTATTCATAATATAATATCTTGTAGCTTTGTACTCTATCATTTCATCATTATGTAAAATTTTGTCTGCAGTAGAAACATTAATTTTAGGAGAAAATTCTATTTTCCCATTTACTTTTATTTCTCTCATTTTTAATATTTTTTTTACGTCACTCCTACTACCTAAACCACATTCTGTTAAGTATTTATCTAATCGCATCTATTTCTCCTTATTTATATTTTAAATTTTTATTTAAATAAAAAATATTATTCATTCTTTATTATATCATAAAATTTTATTTTATTTTTCTATAAAATTTTTATATAAGTAATTATACTTTATATTTTATAAAATTTTATTTTTTTGTATAATCATGACTTCCTAAACTAAAAAAAATAACCCACAATAGGCTATTTTTTTATATTACATTTTATATAATTAAGTGAATACATGGTTTTTCCATCTCGAGGAGTTTTTAAAATTTCATCAATCTCATTTCTATCAATTTTTAAAACTTCTAAAAATTCATTTTCATCTAAATTTTGGCTTGTTTTAATTAAATCTTCAGCGTGGTATATATACATCTTTGAAGA
>NZ_JBATVM010000129.1:0-8234 GCF_049671765.1 Psychrilyobacter sp. | reverse complement strand
CAATTTTATGTTTCTTCCCGAATTGCATACTTTCTAATGTCCTATGAATTCTAAAGGCAAACCTTCCAAGGAGTAAAAATATCATCTCAAATATAACCATGAGAGAAAATAAACTTATGGGGAATTTTGCTATTTCTAAAAACACTATAGCTAATACATAGATCATATTAGAAAAAGTTACAACCATTATGATATTAAATATATCCAGTGAATTGGTATATCTCCAACTTTTTTTATTTATCTTTAAGACCAAATTTAAAATAATATAGATCACTAAAAAGTGAGCCACATACCTCATTCTAAAATATTTTTTCCAATCACCTTCAAACTTTATCATAAAAGCAAATATAAAAGCTGAACTTAATAATATGGAATCTAGAAATAGTTTAATACCGTTTCTTACCCTGTCATTTTTTAACATATTTTTCCTCCCGGGTAAATCTTTTTGACTTGCCTAAGTAAATTTCTATCTTAATTTTTTCTATCTAAAACTAATTTTCTTACTTTTATTTTAACATATTCTTCTTATATCTAATAAGACCCAAGTCATTCATTCCCAACTCTTTTACCATTGTAAAACTTTCCATTCCTTATCAGTGTATGCATAGCATCTGCCTTCTATTTTTTTAAAATTCATAAGCACACACGCAAGTTTTTTCTTTTTATTTTTTATTTTCAATTTTTAACTATTCACTTTCAATTATCAATGTTTTCTTATTCGTCTAATTAGCGTCATTCGCGGTTAAATTCTTGTTATATTTTTCTGCGTAATCTGCGACTAAAAAACTTTTTTCTTTAATTTTTCAAATTAACATTTGCAATAAATTCCTTCATAAAAGCTGCGAATACACCTAAAAATAATCCCATTATCAATCCTATAGCTACAATCATCTTTGATTTACTCTTTTCTTCCACTTTATAAACAGAAGATACCTTTTCAATCTGATTTTTTAAATTTTTATCCTCTTTAAGTCCTTCTATCCCTATAGCTTGAGTATAATATTTTTTATACAACTCCTTATTACTTTCCATCTCTTGCATTAAAGTCGGGTTAGTTACTGTCAAGATTGACATTATACTCTGATTTTCCAATATTGCAGCTGGCCGTTTTTTTATTATCTCCGTTATCTTTTTTTCATCCTCTTTTACTTTTGCTCTATATAGATCTCTTTTTGGGAGAACTAAAGAACCTTGTTCCTCTATAGCTCCCTCTAACAGTTCAGTTTTTTTCACATTTATAATGTTTAAATATAACTCTATCATTTTTTTGCTCAGCACTTCATCCTCTATCATTGTACTCAGTGTATAATATTTAAATTTTACTTTATCGCCATTCACCCTCTTCAACTCAACAGAGTCTTGTAAAAACTTTCTTTTATCATCTGAAGTAGTTCTTTCATCCTTTATTCTTTCTAAAGAATATTTATTAAAATCCTCATTGGAGTAAAATTCATCTACAATATTGTCATCCAACAACATCTCTTCCAAATTAAAGTCTTTTATTTTCAATTGTGCTTTTTCTCTATAATAGCTGTCACTGAAATCTCTCAATATAAAATTTTGTCCAAATTTCTCTACCCTATTTGATTTAATATAAAGAGCTCCTCCTACACTGAATGCTGTTATTATTATAGTTGTCAGTAATATGAGCCCCTTATTTTTAATCAATATTTTTAGCAAGTCTACTAAATCTATCTCGTCGTCGTATTTCCTTACCTCATATTTCAAAATCTCTTTAGTCATCCCTCTCCTCCGTAGTAAACTTCTTTAATTTATCTGATTTTTTTCTCTAAACATTATATTTTAAAAACAAGCATTATCTATATATATATTATCATATTCCTATCATATTTAACAGAAATCAGGGCATTTATTCTTACTCTTGTCTGATTATTTTTTTTTATAATATAATCATCATTATTTTTTAGGACCTTACTCCCTTATAACTGATTAAGTTTAGTTTTTTTATAATTTCGAATTGATTTTATTCTATCATAAAATCCCATTACTTTTAAGTCTTTTTTTAGAAAATCTGTATTCCCATAGTTTTTTATCCGTGTATCTAATAGCATCGGCATTCTATTTCTTTTTTCTTATCTTTATTTCAATCTACGACTAATGCTTCTTCGTGTCCAAAAAAAATCTTGGTTTTCATTTTAAATTTCCAAAAAAAAGAACCCTTTCGGGTTCTTTTCAAATTTTATTAAAATAAAATTAGTTTTTCTTTGACTCTTCAAACTTAGCCCAGATTCCAGCTTTAGTTAATAAAGATTTAACAGTTCTTGTAGGTTGAGCTCCGTTTCCTAATAATCTTAAGATCTCTTCCTCTTTTAATACTACTTTAGAATCTTCTAATGGATAGTAGTTACCTAAGTAAGCTATCGCCTTTCCATCTCTTTTTTGTAATGCTTCCATTGCTACTACTCTGTAAACAGGTCTTTTCTTACTTCCTAATCTAGTTAATCTAATCTTTAACATAATTATTTCTCCTTTTCTCATTTTAATTTATTTTAATAATTTATTATAATTTGTGTTTTAAAACGGTAATTTCATTCCTTTACCCATCTTGGGCATTCCAGGCATTCCCTTACCACCGCTGAACATCTTCATCATGCCTTTCATCTGTTCAAACTGCTTTAACATTTTATTTATATCTTGAACTTTAGTAGCAGATCCTTTAGCTATTCTTTTCTTTCTGCTAGCATTTATAACTTTAGGTTTTCTTCTTTCTTCTACAGTCATAGACTGTATAATTGCTTCTGTTTTTTTCATTTCTTTTTCTGCTGGTGCCAGATCTCCTAGATCTCCTACTCCTGGTAACATCTTCAAGATATTTCCAATAGGTCCTAGTTTCTTTATATTTTGTAATTGTTTTAGAAAATCCTCTAAATCAAATTCTTGCTTTCTTAATTTTTCTTCGAGTAACTTAGCTTCATCTTCATCTATAGCACCTTGAGCTTTTTCAACTAAAGAAACTACGTCTCCCATTCCTAAGATTCTAGATACTAATCTTTCAGGATGAAATAATTCGATATCTTCTAATTTTTCTCCTACACCAATAAATTTGATAGGCTTTCCTACTACTGCTTTGATCGATAGTGCAGATCCACCTCTGGTGTCTCCATCTAACTTTGTTAATACTACACCGTCTATACTAAGAGTTTCATTAAAGCTACTAGCTAAATTTACTGCGTCTTGACCAATCATTGCGTCTACTACTAAGAGTATCTCTTGAGGTCTGACTTTTTTTCTGATTTGATTTAATTCTTCCATTAATCCTTCATCTATATGAAGTCTTCCTGCTGTATCTAGAATTATATAGGTTGCTTCCTCGGCTCTGGCTTTTTTTACTCCAGTTTCACAAATACCTACAGCATCTTTGCTTCCCTCTTCATAGTATACAGGTACACCGATTTGATCTCCTAAAACTTGAAGTTGTTTCATAGCTGCCGGTCTATATACATCGGCTCCTACTAAAAACGGTTTCTCTCCATTTTTTTTCAAATATTTAGCTAACTTTGCTGCAAAGGTAGTTTTACCTGCCCCTTGTAATCCTGCTAACATTATTATTGTAGGACCTCTATGTGCTTTAGTTAATCTTGCGTTTGTTCCACCTAATAATTCAGTTAACTCATCATTTACGATCTTTATGAATTGCTGTCCTGGATTGATACCACTTAGAGTATTTTCTCCTACAGCTTTTTCCTTTATTTTATTTACAAAGTCCTTTACTACACGGTAGTTAACGTCAGCTTCTAATAATGACAGTCTTACTTCTTTCAAAGCAGCCTTTATATTATCCTCTGTTAATTTCCCATGTCCTCTTACCTTTTTAAATATTCCTTGGAATTTACTTCCTAAATTATCTAACATAGAACACCTCTTATATATCAAAACTTGCTATTAAGCTGTCTAACTTTATTTCACTATAATCTGCCTTTAGTTCTTTCAAACTTTCTCTTATCTCTTTTTCTCTCTTTAAGAACCCAATTTTTTCTTCATAACTTTTTAAAATTTTATTTCCCCTCTTGATATTATCATAGACTGCTTGTCTGCTGATACCGTGAGACTTTGCAATCTCTGAAAGGGAATAGTCGTCTTCAAAGTGTTCTTCCATGTAAGTTCGTTGTTTATCGCTTAAAAGGCTTCCGTAGTAACCTAACAATATTGAAATTTCTAAAAATTCATTTAATTCCATAATTTACCCCTGTATTATAATATATCTTCACCAGTATGTCAAGTGTTTTTTCTTTACATTAAAACTATTATATCAAATTTTTTCTACTATCTCAACTTTTAATTTTTTTAATCACCAATCTATCCCAAGGATATAAACTATTCATCGTACGGGTAATTCATGAATTACCCCTCCATGACTTCTTTTTTTCTCTGTGTATCTACGTGTCCAAAAAAATTTGGCTCTAACCAAAAGCAAAAAAGGATTTAAAAAAATTCAAATCCTTTTTTTTAATATATTCTAAATTTATGCCTTTTTCAACACAGATTCTTTTGCTGATTCATCTATTATCATTTTTTCTACGATTATAGCACATGAAGCATCTCCTAATACATTTGTAGAAGTTCTCATCATATCAAATAATCTGTCTACCCCAAATATAAGCGGCAAAGCCGTTACTGGAATTCCTGCTGCTACTAATACTGCTACTACCAATAATGCTGGTCCTGGAACTCCTGCTGTTCCTATTGCTCCTAATACAGAAGTTAAAATTATTGCTACATATTGAGTCATTCCTAACTCTACTCCGAACATCTGTGCAAAGAATACTGCTGTCAATGCATACAACATAGCATTTCCATTCATATTAATTGTAGCTCCTAATGGCAATACAAATGATGTAACTTCTGGTTTCACACCTAAATCTTCACATTCCTGTTTATTTATAGGCAACGTTGCCATAGATGAAGCTGAAGCAAATGCTAATATTTGAGTTTCTTTCATCCCTTTTAAAAAAGTTATTGGGTTCATCCCTCCTAAAACTTTTACAAGCATAGGTATTACAATAAAATGAATAACCCCTAATGTCCCACTGAAAACAGCCAATAATTTAAGGACTAATACCATTATATCCATACCAAATAAGGCAATTGAATTAGTCATTAATCCAAATACTCCTAAAGGTGCAATAACTAATACTTTTTTTATCATCCAGATCATTCCATCATTTACAGTATCCAAAATATCTGTTACTGGTTTTTGCTTTTTATCATCCATTGTAGACAGTGCTATTCCCAAAAATAATGCAAAGAACAAAATTTGTAGGATATTCCCACTAACTAATGATTCAAATGGATTTTCTGGAATAATTCCTTGTATTGTATCCCAAAATCCAGCTACATTAGAATTCTCTGCATATGTAGCTGCATCTGTCATCAATGAAGCTGGCACCTTTACTCCTAAACCTGGTTTAAAGATGTTCCCTGCTAATAGCCCTAATATAACAGAAATTGCTGATGTTCCCAAATAATAAACTATTGTAAATACTCCAACTTTCCCTGCTGATTTAGTTTTTCCAAGTGCCGCTGACCCAGAAATAATACTAAAAAATACCAAAGGTATAACGAGCATCTTAATCAAACTAATAAAAATATTTCCTAACGGTGCAAAGATAACACCTTTTTCTCCTAAAAATGCTCCTGCTACAATACCTAGCACCATTGCTATTAATATCATTGTACTGTTACTTATTTTTTTCATTCTTTCCCTCCCCTAAATTAAAAACCATTTTTGTTATATAAAATTTTAACCTAATAAAAATTACAAATGTTATTATACCAAATTTAAACACTTAATTATAATATTTAAATAGTATGGTATTTATATTAAAAACAAATAAATTAAAAAGAGTTACTGATAAATTATTTTTTTGCCACAAATATACACCCAATTAAAGTTTTTTCATGTACGAAATAGCATCCGCGTTCTATTCCTTTTTAAATTCTATTAGATACACAGATTAAAATATTTATTTTTAGTTTTAACTAAAACAAATATCTGCGATCATTAAATTTTTTTATCTGCGTTCCATTGCTGTAAACCAAAACCTTTACACATTACCCTAGAGAGTACATTGAGAAATCATTTATTTTTCGTGAATTTCATATCAATTTTTTTCATTTTCCTCTATATTCAAAAGGTCTCAATATGTTATAATTAAAACAACAATACAAGTTCGTATTTCAATTAAATTTAACTATAAAAAACATGTTAAATTGGGGGTAAAAATGACATTAAACAAAATACTTAAAATATCTTCCCATGCAGGAAAAATGATTCTAGAAAATGGTGGTGAAACTTATAGAGCTGAAGATGCTGTAGTCAGAATTTCTGAACTCCACGGTGCTATAGCCGATTGTTTTGCGACTCTTAGTGGTATCATAGTATCAGTTACAAAAAATGATGTAACTGTATCAAATGTTATTCGTATAAAATCTAGAACAATAAACTTAGAAAAAGTCCATCAAATAAACGATCTTGCTAGAGATGCAGAAAATTATGACTATAATGAATTTATGGATAAATTAAAAGCCATAGATAAAATTCCTAGATACTCTATACTCCTCAACTTCATTTTTCACTGTACAACCGCTGCTTCCTTCGCTTTAATTTTTGGAGGTAGTACTCAAGATTTTATAGGAACGCTTCCCATTGGAGGAGCTATATACCTCCTATCCTATTCTTTTAGTAAATATGAATTAAATGGAATTTTTGTAAATACATTAGGGGGAGCTCTCAGTGCTTTTATGGCTCACTATCTTTATATATTCCACCTAATTGATAATACCGATAAAGCAGTTATAGGTTCCCTGATGTTGTTAGTACCAGGACTTGCCTTAACTAACGGAATCAGAGACATTATCGCAGGAGATTATATGACAGGAATGGCTCGTGGAGCAGAAGCTCTCTTAGTCGCTACTTCTTTAGCAGTAGGAACAGGTGTTGCTATAAGCTATCTTATGACAGGAGGTACTTTTTAAATGTTTATACAAACTTTAGTCGCTATTTTAGCAACCTTAGGATTCGGAATTATCTTCAACATTCGTGGAAAAAATTTATTTTTTTCTGCCCTAATAGGAGGAGTAAGTTGGTTTACTTACTTACTGTGTATTAAACACAATACTTCTTTGATGTTTTCTTATTTTGCACCATCTGTTGTTTTAACTCTGTGCTCAGAAATCTTAGCTAGATTTTTAAAAACTCCAGTTACATCTATCCTAATCAGTGGATTAATACCATTAGTTCCCGGAAGCGGTATATACTACACTATGTTTTATATGTTAGAAAAAGACATGGAAAAAGCCGTTTTTAAAGGTGTTGAAACTATATTTGCAGCAGGAGCTCTCTCTTTTGGAATTGTAGTAGTTTCATCTCTTGTGAGGATCCTTAAAACTGGACAAAAAAATAGACATTCAAGAAATATATCTTAAATAAAATTGGAGGGACTTTTCATAAAGTTCCTTTTTTAATAGAAATATATCTATATAATCTTTAGACTCAGCTTACCAAAAACTATACAGACCACTAAGATATTCTTTTTTGTAACACAGAGATTCACTGAGAATATAAATTAGAGACCCACAGAGTTTTCTCTGAGCAACTCTCTTTTTTCCTCTGTGCATCTCCGTGTCCAAGGTTTTATCTATTCTCTTTCTTCTTCTTTGTATTCATTCGTGTAATTCGCGACTAGTCTTTAGAGTTTTTTGTCCAAGTTTAGCTTTTTCATTGAATTTATTATATAATAGAGTCTAGGGCAATAACTTAAATCTGAATCACGATAAAAACAATCCAATATCACATTTGGTCTAAAAAAATAATACAACAACAAATTAAAGTTTAGAAGGAGATATAGATGTTACAGGTTACTATGGATAAAATAACTAAATATTATGGTTCTAATTTAATATTAGATGATATATCACTTAGGATGATAGAGGGAGAAAAAATTGGTTTAATCGGAAAAAATGGAAGTGGAAAATCAACTATCTTTAAAATAATTTCTAAAATAGAAGATTACACTAGTGGTAATCTTATCTTACAAAAAAATCTTAAAATTGGATATTTGATTCAAGATTTCACTAATTTTTTAGATAAAAATGTCAATGAAGTTTTATACAGTGGATTTGATAACCTTTCAGCTTTAGAAAAAAAGATTAATAATTCTTTAAAATTAATAGAAGATTATACCTCTCCTACATACAACGAAGATCTTATACAC
>NZ_JBATVM010000128.1:0-2453 GCF_049671765.1 Psychrilyobacter sp. | reverse complement strand
GAAGGAATTCCCCTTATAATTTTATGGATTATAGGAAGAAAAAGGCTCTACCAAAGGCTTCTAACCATTGGTATTATTGGGGTTGAGAAGGTAGGAAGGATAGAAAATACTATTTACTTTGATGGGTATTAAAAGTGCTTTTAAAAGTATCAAAAAAATACTTTTTGTTTGAATACAACACTAAAAAGGACTATATATTTGGCAATATAGTCCTTTTTTTATCGTAAATACTGTTTTATAACTAATACGTTTCTGAAATGAAGAATTACTTAGAAACCCCTATCTAGAGAGTTTAAAAAATTGGTTATTATAACGAATAAATATTTGAACTATGATGAGTATATAGAATAGATGAAATGTTGTAAGTATATTGAAAAAATTAAAATTGTGTTAACTTTAATAATGTAGTAAAATTGAAAAAAAGGAGGAGAATTCTATGAAAATAAAGATTCCCAGAGGGAAAGAATTTGATATAAAACATATAGTTTCAGACTATAATGGAACTATTGCTTTAGATGGAAAACTTGTAGAAGGTGTTGCAGAACTTATAAATGAACTATCAAAAGATATAAAATTCCATGTGATTACAGCGGATAGCTTTGGTTCTGTGGAAAAAGAACTATATGGAATCAATTGTGAAGTATTCAAAATCGGACCTGGAAATCAAGATAAAGCTAAAGCAGAATATGTCAAAAAACTGGGTTCAGACAATGTTGTAGCTTTAGGAAATGGAAAAAATGACTTTCTTATGTTAGAAGAAGCAGTTTTAGGAATAGGGATTCTTTATCATGAAGGTATTTGTACCGAAACACTTCTTGCATCAAAGATTGTGTGTTCCAATCCAATAGATGCACTACAAAATTTTAAAAATCCAAAGAGACTTATAGCTACTTTGAGAAGGGAATAAAAAAAATAAAAAGCCGACAAATTTGTCGGCTTTTAGTTTGAGATTTATTTTTCTTTTTTTAGCAATAAGAAATAATATATAGCTGGGAAAATTAATCCTCCAGAAAGAGCATTTCCAATGGTAACTGGGATAATGTTATTCATAAACATCTCTCCTAAAGTATAGTTTGCTCCTAACATCTTTCCTAAACTTAAAACATACATATTAGCAACTACATGTTGGAATCCGCAAAGTACAAATAACATAACGGGGAACCAAACACCTATAACTTTAGAAACAAGATCTTTGGCTGACATTGTCATCCACACACCTAAAGCTACTAAAACATTACAGAAAAAGCCACTGGCTACAGCTTGAGAAAATCCTAGAACAGCTTTATGTTCTGCCATATGTAAAGCTACAGAATGAATTGCTTCAGATTTATATAATCCTGCCGTGATAGCTAGTGCAGCAGCTATTATAGAACCTACAAAATTTCCTAGCCATACTAAAGTCCAATTTCTAAATAAATTTTTCAAACTGATTTTTTTATCAAATAGTGCAAGAGTCAATAAATTATTACTAGTAAATAATGAACCTCCTACAACTATACATAACATTATACCAACTGGAAAGACACTAGCCCCTAAAAAACTAGCTAATCCTGTGTCTACCCTAGTTCTCATAGTTTGGGTAATAGTCATATATCCCATATACCCTAATGCAATAAAAAATCCGCCTAAGATACCGAACAAAAAGATATTAATACTTTTACTATTTGCTTTTTTAACTCCCATCTTAACAACATTACCTGCTGTTTCATAATTATCGTACATGTTTTCTTTACACATTTTACACCACCCTTTTAAAATTACTAAATTCGAACATGAATTATATTATATCATAAAAAAATAAAATCAAAAATATTTTTTTTATTTACCTTATAAAAAAAAGATAGAAAAAATTGGAAAATTGCTAAAAAAGTACTAATATAGTGGTGTAAAAGATTTTAAATTTTTAGGGGGGTCAAGGTTATGTTGAAACAAGTAATACAATGCGTGCCTAATTTTAGCGAGGGAAAAGATTTAAAAAAAATAGAAAAAATAATTACACCTTTGAAAAATAGAGAAGGAGTAAAACTTCTCAGTGTAGAACCTGACAAAAATTATAATAGAACTGTTGTAAATATAATTGGAGAACCATTAAAAGTATTAGAAGCTGTATACGAGGCAATAGGAATTGCAACAGAATTATTAGATTTAAATTTCCATAAGGGGGAACATTCTAGGATGGGAGCCACAGATGTAGTTCCATTTATACCTATTAAAAATATAGAAATGGAGGAATGCGTAGAATTAGCTATAACATTGGGGAAAAAGATCGCTGATGGTTATAAAGTTCCGGTATTTTTATATGAAGAGGCTGCTACTTGCAAGGAAAGAATTAATCTTGCTACTGTAAGAAAAGGGCAATTTGAAGGAATGACAGAAAAATTGAAAGATCCCCAATGGAAACCAGATTTTGGTGAATGTGTACCACATAAAACAGCTGGAGTAGTAGGAGTAGG
>NZ_JBATVM010000127.1:0-23937 GCF_049671765.1 Psychrilyobacter sp. | reverse complement strand
GTCATATGAAAGATCACTTAGAATTAAAGAAATGTAAAGATCTGAATGCAGTCAAAAAAGAAATGAAAAAATTTATAAATTATTACAATAACCATAGGTATCAATGGAATTTAAAAAAGATGACTCCCGTAGAATACAGGAATCACCTTTTGAATGCTTAAATATTGCCTCACTCTTTTTTATATGTCCTTGACAAAGGGTACAGTTTAAAATAAGGCCTTTTTTTTACAAATTGATAATTTTATATTTTTTTGGGTGTTTCCCTAATTACTTTAAAGATCTATTATTTTTGTTGATTTAAAAGACCGTGAAACATCAGTTATAAAATTAAAATTTACCTACAAAGTTTACAAACCATCCATTGGAGTCATAGCTTAAATTTTCCAAATTATCATCATAACTGGTAAAATTATAACCTACACCTAATTTAATATTTTTATTTAAATCCTTATAAACTCCAACAATCACTCCATCTTCTATATTATGTGACTCCCTATCTGAAAGAATATGATATTCCATAAATCCTTCCAAATCATAAATAATATCATAGCTCGCTTTCAAAGCTATAAGATCTATTGTAGATTTAACAAAATCTCCCTTTGACCTTTCAACTCTCTGTTCTTCACTACGAAGTGCATACTTCATACTTACATCTAATTTTTGATTGAATTCATATATTCCTTCTAATGCAAATACTCCTGCTTTTACTTCCCCCCCTTTTTTAGATTGCATTTCTGTCCCAAGATCATAAAGATAGGTTAAATTAGATAATACATTAAGTCTATCCATGTATATAGGTCTATAAGCAAATCCTATCCCCATTTCATAAAATTGAGCTTTCTTTTTAACATTAGAATTTGTATTGTAATAGTTTAATTTTCCTGTATAAGTCAACTCATCATTGGAAATATATTTTAACTTATTTACAAGACCCCACTGATCAACTTTTTCAGAATCTCCTCTATCATTTCTAAATTCTATTTTATTTCTTAGATAAAAATCTTTTCCATCAAAAATAGAATATAGACTTGCTGAATTTCTTTTAGTTGTATTTCCTGATTTTTTTATATTACCATTTTCATACGAACCACCTATGGATAGCTGCCTAGTCAGTTTATAATCCACTCCATAAACCTGAGTTACCCCACTTCCGTTATTGGATTCTACAAATTGATTTTCATGATAAAACTTTGACTTATCGTTGAATTTAAAAGCTTCTCCAAAGACAATACTATCTTTTTTTTCAGTGGTTTTCTGAGAAAAAAGATATCCTAAATAAATATCATGGTCTTTAGTTCTAGAATAATTAAATTTTGTATTTAAAAAATCTCCTCTGTCTCCTGTACTTCCTTCCATTGAAAGATCCAATTTTTTAGCGAGTGAAAAGTCTGCTCCCAAAGAATACAAAGTATTAGATTTATAATTACTGCTCTTAATAACATCGGTCTGAAAAGAAGTATTTAAACTTAAATATTTATTTACCTCATAATCAGTACGTAGTCCAAGAAGTATTCCTTTCCCAACATTGTCATCCTTTGAAGGTTTTTTTATCTCATTTTCCTCATATTTACTCTCCGCTGTAATACTCCATTTATCACTTATCTTATTTTTTAAGGCAAACATTCCTTCTATTGATTTCTTTTTATCATCCTTTTTCTTACTCTCATAAAATTCTGCTGAAGATATAGCAGTTACTTTATTTGTCAGGACTTTAGTTCCTTTTAACCCATAATTTTCATATTCTTCAGAACTATCTTCAGAGGCTTTAGAAAATCCTTTATTTTTATTTCTAATCCATAGTTCAACCTTATCTTTGATATCAAAAGAATCCTTTATATCTTTTAAATTAACCATACCTTCTATTGCATAAGCAGTTCCTGACGTATCATTTGCTGCGTTTATTAAAGTATCTTCATCAAAAGTTAACCCACCATCAGTTGAAGAGGTATTAGAAAGACTTTGCTCTCCTGAAGATTTTGCTGCTTCAAATCTTAAATAACTATTTGAGTTTAGCCGAAGAAGAACCTCTGCTCCTCCCATGTTATAATCTACATCGTCTCTTTTTTCATTTACATAGGTTCCCGATACAGCTATATAATCATTCAGCCAAGATTTTTGGTTCAGTCCATAAGATAGTTCACCAAAATTATCTTCATTATTATGATATTCATAATCCACATTTAAATAATAGTTATATCCATCACTAGGAGTGTCTTTTATTATTTGATCCTCTGATTTTGAAGCCAATTGTGATAATGGTTTTTCTAGAATAAGTCGCCCTAAAAATTCATTTATTTCATAGTCGCTTCCTTCATTTAAAGTTATCCTATCTATTTTTCTATTTGTTTTACTATCTTTAATGTCTACCCAAACTTTAGGAGACCCAGAAACAATATCTTTCTTATCCAGGTAATATAAACTTCCTCCTGTTCCAAGGAACTCATTGTGCGTAAACATTGTATTTGGCTCCGACATAAAACCTCTCAATTGATACATAGATTCTCCATGATTGGTAGTCCCTAAACTCGAGTACTCTCCATAAGCACCATAAAGACTTCTATTATATCTAGAAAATTCTCCACCTGTAAAATTGGTATTATAATTTCCCCATATAGCCTTACTTTTATTCTTTTGAAGCTTTACATATACTTTACCCTGAGTTTCAATGTCTGAATAAACATGCGAATCATCACCATATGTATCATAGATTCCTTCATCATCGATATTTTTAAATACATTTTTATATTCTCTTTTATGTATATCTTTAAAAACTTCTTCTATCTTTTCATCTCCCGTATCTAAATGAGCGGTTATATTTAAATCCTTTGTCTTTTTTTTATAATAAAGAGCTATTCTACCATCTGTAAATAGATCATTGTTATAATGATAATCCTCTGATAAAAGTTTTTTACTACCGCTAACAGAATTTTGTCCCATATTCATATCAATTAGCCCTGTTAAAAACTTATATTCGTCTTCTACCTTCAATATAAGATTTTCAGAATAAGTCTCGCCTTTTTCATCTGTTATGTCTACCTTGATAGTATGATCTCCTGCGGAATACATCTCTTCTGTTACAAATTTTCCCCTTGCATCTTTAAAAATTTCTTTCCCTTCTATGAAAATTTTACCTTCCTGCGGTAAATCATTTCCATAGATTTTTACTGATACACCATTTACAGCTATATTCTGTTTTTTCAAATTATCTATTCCATAGATTTCACCTCCAGGAATATATGAAATAGAAGTATCATTTATTTTTTCTAATTCTTCTTTTTTACCAACTTTCAAAATTTTAGGTTTTGTCTGATCAAAAGTTTGATCGGAACTATAAACTTTCAAAATATAGATAAGAGAATCTCCAGAAGATAGTTCTTTTCTCAAGTCCATTTCTAATGGTTCAGCAAATGAAATTCCCTTTGTTTTTAAAACTTTAATGGGAGTCCTTAGGGCCGTATCTTTTCCATCATATACTAAAATTTCATATGAATCTATATAATTAGAATAGTTTGTATAGACATAAAAATTTAGTTTTCCATCTCCCTCAACTAAAATTTCTTTATCTGTAACTATATTTAATTTGGGTTTTACATTAAAAGGATCTATACTTGAATAAATATATCCTTTATTATTCTTTAAATAAATTGATTCTTTATATTTAATCTTTACCCCTTCTAATCCCTCAGATAAAACATTTTTTTCTATTTCTTTTTTAGAAGGTATAGATTGCTTCAAAGTATCATTGTTTTTCTCAGCAAAAATAGGTTTTTGAAGAATGATCAGTACTGCCAGCAGATAGATTTTTTTAGTTTTAGTCATTCTTATCACCTCTTTCTATTGTTATCTCTATATCTGATGCCGTTTTTCCTAAAAGCTCTGTAAGTTTTTTCTTAATAAGATTACTTCTTACCAGTCCTAAACTTTTTAATCCACCACTGTTAGTATTACTTTGAATTATAATTGAACTTTTTTTATGCTTCTTTAATTTTTTAGCCAAAATTTCTAAATTTATTTCTTGTCCTGGACTAAATTTAGCTTTATTTTTAATAAAGAATACTTCGCCTATGTTTACAACCATCTCTTTTTCTTTTAACCTACTTCTTTGTTCTGTAAAACTAACACCATAATTAAACTTAGTCATAGACCGTGTAAGTCTTTTTACCTTAGGGTTTTCTGTAGTAACTGTAGAACCCATCGGAAGACTATTTGTGTCTAATTTTATTAGATAACTATTTCCACGATCTTTTTTTACTGGTGGTACATGAAAACGCCCATATCTATCGGTTTCTATGATTAAACCATCTATAGTCATAAGTCTTGCTCCAGGAACGCCTTTTTCTTCCCTTCCATTATTAACTATAGTCACAGCCACATAATCTTCCCCTTTAACTTTCAAAACTTTTTGAGTTAAAGAAATATTTTCCCCTGTCATCCCTTTTTTCTTTTTCTTCGAATGATCTATAAAAATTTTATTTGAATCAGTCATGGTAATGTTTGTTCCTGATTTTGTAATAACGTTGGTTTCCCAAAGACCTCCCGTTGGTTTAAAGATCAAAATAACCTCGTCTCCCTCACCTAAAGATTCTATGATAATGCTGTCTTTTTCTTTGTCAGTTGTAGATATTCCATCTATTATTCTAGTCGCAGCGAATTCATATCCTTCCAAAGAAATTAATACTTTTTCAGCTTTTGCTGTATCTTGAAAACCATCCATATCTCTATCATTAAAAACTTTTCCTATAATTGTAGTAGCATCAAAAAGAGGATCATCTACGATTTTTACCTTTACCTTCCCAGTATTAGAAATCACTTCATTAAGTGATGACTTTACTACAACTTTATTTTCTGCTTCACCATTTTTAACACCTACTCCAACTTTAAACATGTAGGTTATTTCCAAAACTTCCTTAGCAGCAATGTCTATCCCTATACCATTCAACTCATCATATATTAATGGTTTGTCGGAAGCAGCTTTTATTTCCTGACTTTTTTCATTAGTTCTAAAAAATCTAGAACTTCTTTTCATATATTCAAATCCCGTAGGCGGTGTATCAAAAATCTTTATATTTTTAACCGGTACGTCATTTGGATTTTCTACTCTTACAGTATAAGTTATAAATTCTCCCCTTCTAGCCTCTCTTTTGTTAGCAGATTTAGTTACTATTATTTCTGCATTAGCAGAATTAATTTTAAAAGTTGATTTTTTTACTTTCCCTGTAAGTCCCTCTGTTACCGATGCTGTATTTTCAAAAAATGCATCTATAATATTAGGATTAGTTTTAGCTGTCAGTATAAATGTTACACTTTCCTTAGAAGCTAATGTAACATTTTCTATTTTTAAATCTTTACTTTCTCCTGGAAGTTTATTTTTAAAGTTTGTTGACTCAGTTACCCATTTCCAATTTGTAAATACAGATTCTTTTATTCCTTTAATTGTATTTCCTTCTATTTGTGATACCTCATCTTCAATTTTTATCTCCTTTGCTGCAGTATCACTGGTATTAGAAACTTTAATCGTATAGATTACTTCTTCACCCATACTAATTTTAGACTTCTGTGCAGTTTTTTCTATATATAATTCAGGAACTACTACTACAATAGGTGCTCCATCTTGGAGACCTAAGGCATTACCTGTCGAAACTCCAGAATTTTTATTTCTTAAAAGACTTATTTTAGCTACACTATCTATGATTTCATTTTTAGCAAAAATAGTATTTCTATTTAGATTTGCATGAATTTCTATCACCAATGTTTCATTTGGTAAAATAACAGGAATAGATAATGAGCCTGTATAATTATTTGGTTTAAGATCATTTCTCTCCACCAAAGAGTCTTTATTATATATTTTAGATATATTTATATTTCTTAAAGCCAATTTTCCTTTTTTATTAACAACAGTCTTCAGAGAATCTTCCATTACCAAATCTTTAATAGCAATATAAGGATTTTTATTTCTAACCTCTATAGTATAGGTAATAGAATCATCTAACTCTGCTATATTATCGCCCCCTGTAGTAACAACATTTTTTTTCAAACTTAGATCTGTTAGTATTCCTTTAGCTGCATTTAAAGTTGAAAGGGTTACACTCCCATTGACTATGGCTTTGTTAGTTATTACTTCTCCTTCTGCAAATTTTATATTTTTAGAAACAGCATTAATAACCACGTTGACCTTGTTCTTGGCCTTAATTTCTGATACTATGATCTCCTCATTGGAAGAATTATATGTAAACGGTACATCTGCTCCAACTCCATCTATAACTTTTATATCTGAAGTTAAAACTCTATTAAATACATGATTTCCTTTTAAATTAACTATCTCAGATATTTTGTCTATAATAGATATTTTTTCAGCTCTTAAATCACTTGTATTTTCAATAGTAATTGTATAGATTCCATTTTCATTGGGCTCTATTATCTTATCGCCATCTTCTGTAATACTAACCTGATCTGCATCTAAAGTGGCAAATGGAACAGTAATATATAAAGGACCATCATCAACCGAGTCTTTTCCTGTAACTAAAACTTGATTTTTTACCTGTTCTCCTCCTGTAAGAGTTATATGGGATGCATTCTTAATTTCAGCACCTAACATAATTGTCACAGTTTCTCCTGCTGCTAAATTTGTTATTATTAAATTTGAGCTATTATCTGTTATTCCATCTCTATAAGCTACATCTACCATATTTCTGTCCTGAACAGAAATAGTCGTTATATTAGTAAATATTTTTTCATGTTTTTTATTTTCAATACCTGATATATTGTCATAAACTGTCAAATTTTTTATATCTAAAGTACCCTTGTTACGAACCTGTACAGTGTAAGTTACATTTTCACCATAAGATGCAATTTTAGGATCTGAAGTTATATTTGTACTTAGCACTCCAAAGTCAACTCCACTAGAACTTACACTAGCCTGTTTTCTCACAACGGTCCCTTGAGCTGTAGTCGCATGAAATATAGCTGTGTTGGTAACTTCTCCTGTGGTTATATCTGCCTGAGTTACCCTATAAATCCCAGTTCCTACAGCTTTAGCTCCTGGTGAAATTGTAGTTGGAAGTAAAGTTATCCCGCCTAATATTTTAGGATCTGTTACCACAAGATTACTTAACGTTGTATTTCCAGTATTATTTATTTCAAAACTATACTTAATTTCGTCTCCTACCGAAGTAAAACCAGCCCCACTCACTATTAATTTTTTCGCCTCAAAATTATTTATTGCAGTAGCCTTCACTCTTATACTATCTTGCTTTTGAATAGACTTTCTAGCTAACGAAATCCCTGTAAACGTCGCAGTGCTTATGACTTCACCCGCATCAATATCTGCCTGAGTTACAGTATGAATTCCAGTTCCACTAGTTTCCCCACCTGGAGCAAGAGTGGTACTACCAAGGCTTATCACACCTGAAACCCCTGGGTCTATTACTATAAAATTCTTTAAAGTTCTGTTCCCTGTATTTTTAATTTTAAAACTATACTTAATTTCATTTCCTACAGCCGTAAAATTCTCACCACTCAGTACTTGTTTTGTTCCTTCAAAGTTATCTATTAGAGTTCCATCCACTCTTATTTTTTCCTTCTTCTTTACAAGATTCCCTCCTGGTGCTGTCCCAGTAAAATTTGCAGTACTCTCAACAAATCCAGCATCTAAATCTAATTGAGTCACTTTATGTTTTCCTGTTCCTTTAGATGTTTCTCCTGGTTGAATTATACTTCTATTCAAATTTATAGAACCAGAAATTCCTAGATCCACAACAGTTAAATTTGAAAGAGGTCTGGATCCTATATTTTTAATCAAAAATTCATATTCAATTGTTTCTCCTATATTTGTAAAGTTTAAACCTCTCAAAACGGTTTTACTCCCTATAAAATCTTCCACCATAGGGAGATCATAGGTGCTAGTATCAACTTTTTCTACAGTCTTATTGTGGGGACCTCTAATACTAAAAGTTGCGGTATTAATTATTTTCCCAGCATTCAAATCTGTCTGAGTCACCGTATACTCTACTTTTACGGACACTATTTCTCCTGGAGAAATAGTTTTTTCATTAAAACTTATTCCACCGGGAAATCTAGAAGCTTTTACCTCTGGATTTGTCAGTGTCCCATACCCAATATTTGTAAGTATAAATGTATACTCCAATTTTAGTTCACCATTTGCTCCCTTTTTTACATTTGTAACAGAATTAGATACCAAAAATTCTACTAAATTAGCGTCAGCTCTTGTCACATCCGTATACTTTAGCAGTTCCCCTGTTGGAAGAGTTCCTTTTGCTATAAGGGTATCTATTATTGAGCCTCTAATTACATCCTCCTTGGTAGCTCTCTTCTTTCCGTTAACAGTTATACTCCCCCCCGGAGCAAGAGTTCTAATCCAGTTAGAATATTGGATCCCAGCACTACTGCTTAAGTTTAAATTATTAATTGTCGCTGTTCCTAAATTTCTTATGATAGCTCTATACTCAATAGATTTACCTACCGAATATGTAGCACCATTGGTTATACTTTGTTTGACCTGCAGCTTATATTCTGAATCAGGAATAATCCCCGTTACCTCTATATTTTTTACCTTTTGAATATTAGTTAAACCTGCACTTGCCCCGGTAAAACCAAAATAACCGGTTTTAGCTCCTAAAAATGCAGTAATATCCCCTGAATAAGTATCTTTTATCTTACCATCAAAAGTATAACTAAACTTAGCATTAGTCGCATTCCAATGGATAGAAACTTTATGCCACTTACCATCCTCTATATTATAAATTGATTTTTGCTGAAACCCCGTAACATCTCCTCCCTTAATAAAAGCCAGCTGATCCCCGGCAGGTTGATAAGTATCAAATTTCATTCCAAAAGTATCTTTAAAGACCTTTTCATAGACTCCTCTAACAGTGGCGCTCCCTCCATAACCGAGATTTCCACCACCACCTGCTAACATATGATCTTTATCCTTCATCGATTTAAAGAAAAAAGCCACTCCGTCTGCTCCTGCATCTTTAGTCCCCAAATATATTTCAAAATTTATTGAAAAATCTTGACTGAGATCAAATTGGTGCTTCGACCAGGCCGCTCCTGCATCTCCTACTCCGTCATTAGTCAGTAAAATCTCATCTCCACTTTTTTTCCCTGTTCCATCATACAAAAAATTACTGTACTTTCCAGTGATATTTACTGCAAATATTCCCAGTGATATCACTATAAGAAAACACAAAATTAGTCTCTTCCTCATATTTTTCTCCCTTAACCATATTATTTATTACTTCTGAAAGTGGCGTTTTAAATCTTTTACTATAATAAAACTGGAATTTTAGAAACCCCAGTTTATATTAAACACTATCCTTTATTCCCTATAAATTTTCCTTTTTGAACTTATTTCTTCATATAAGCTTTTATAGAATAATAGTTTTTTATATCATTAATATTTCTCTTTAATTTTAAATTTTCACTCTGAATCACTTCATCATTAATCTTCAATATTTCTATTCCATCTCTAATACCAAAATTATACTCTTTGGTTTCAACCAATTTAAAATCTATATCTTTTAGTTCTCTTTCCAATCTCAATATTCTGGTTTCCAGATCCGAAATTTTTTTAAACATTTTCCCTTTCTGCTCTATATTTTCAGCATTAGTAAGTGTAAAAAGAGAAATAGCCATAAAAAAAATTATTGTTTTCTTCATAGTCTCCTCCTATTTTTTCTTTATACTTTCTTCTAATGTTTCTAATTCTATTTGAAAAGCATCTAACTTTTTTTTAAGACTTATGTCATTTTCTTCTAACAAAGCCATATCTTCTGCGACAATTTTATTTTTATATTGTCTTTCTTCTAATATTATTTTTGTTGCTGTTACTTTTTTTTCCATTAATTCCACCTTTTGTTCCAACGACTTGACTATCATGCTTATTTTTTCGTCTTCTTTAATGCCTTTAGACAAACATACTGTAAATAAATTCAGCATAATAATTATTAATATGATTTTCTTCATAATTACATCTCCCTTTTAATTTCAAGATAAAACTTGAGAAAGAAGCTGTTCATATTAGAACATCTCCTTTCTCTGATTTTATCTTCCTTTAAAATATTGAATTCTAGCTATTTAACATATTTTTTCTTGTCTTTTGAAAAAATATGTTTTAATCCACTTATAGCTTTTTTCCTATTCCATTGTTTTTAATAGTTTTTTCAACTACGTTTTCTTTCATTTTTAAGTCTTTTACTATACCGCTTTCAGTCATTATATCTAGAACTTTAAAACCTCCATCTAATTTTTAAAATCTTTATTGCTGCTTTCTATCAATGTTGGTTTAGATATTTTAACTTTATCCTTACTTTCTATTACTATCTTATGTCCTTTCTTCTCTAGATCATTTACCACTCTCTTTAGCATATTTTTTTCACGTGTAAATGCATCTCTTTCCTGAATATTATTTCTGTAATTGGTAGAGTCACCATTGTTATTTAATTCTACAGCATACTTAAATAACTTTCTGTCTTCCCCTACTCCAAGTTTTTCAGCAAGTTTCTTATCTCTGATTATTTCTTGCTGTTCCTTATGGGTAAGCTCATGACTTAACGTTCTAAGTCTTTCCAAAGTTCTATTTAACTCCTCTTCCTGTTTTTGTTTATTTTGAACTGCTATTTTATCTGTTGTTATTTCGGTCTCTCCATCACTTAACATATTTTTTGATTCTAAAATTTTTTGTATTTCAGCATCACTTAATTTTTTATTTTTAAGTCCCTTTTTAATTTTTTCACCAGCCTCAGTACTCATATAAAAGCCATTTACTTTTCCTTTTGGATCAAATAACTTAACAACTTCTACTTCTTTTTTAGGCTTTATCCCAGTTACTTTTTCAAAGGCTTCCATTCTGTATTTGATTATCTTCTTTACATCAGATTTTTTAATTCCACCATCTGTTCCATCAGGTTTTTTATTTTTATTTCCTGCCAAAGTTTCAGATAATTCTTCATCGGCTAGAACTCTTTTGGAAAATTCCTTGTCTATTTTATCTTCAATTGTCTTATACGCTTTACTTGTTTCAAGTTCGCTCTGAAGGCCACTTGCAATTAACTGTTCCGTATAATCTAATTTCTGTTTCTTTGATTTTTTAGACAAATACTTGAGAAGTACCATTTTTTCATTCGTTTTTAAATCCTTAAGATCTTTCCCATACTCACTTTTAAAAGCTTCTTTTAGTACTATTGTTTCTCCTTGGGCTCCTCTCATAGGTGTTTTTGTATTTTTAGATAGAGGTTTTAATTGTTTAATAACAGCTAAACCATGCAGATCTGAATGACTCGCACCATCTATTTTCAAAATCTTATCTGCATTCATATCTTTTCTATGAGCTCTTCTAAATGTATTATCCCCACCCAAATATTTAGTAATGTCTGTTTTAGTATCAAATCCACCCATTTTTGTCACCTTGTCTTCATTTGACATCACATTAAGAAAATGTCCAGTTTTCTTTTCAATAGTTTTACTGTCGACTTTGTGATCATTTCGAACTGGTGTTCCTAATGTTACTAAATTTTCAACGTTACCATCTGTAAGCTTCAACGCTTCGTTTACAACATTCCCACCATGACTATGAGCAATTATATTTACTTTTATTCCCTTTCTATTATATCCCTCTATGATCTGTGCTAGTTCTTTTCCTGCTTCCTTTCTTGTATCAGCTGTATTCTTTCCGCTCCATTTAAATGCTACAGATTTTCCACCATATTGCTCTTCTACAGCCTTAGCTTGAGCACTTTTAGAACTAGCCCATTCATTTTCAGACGCTATTGCACTATAAGTTCCATGAATCAATATATTTACAGTATTATCTTTTACTTTAACTATATTTTCAGGTCTCATATTTACATCTACGATATCAGGCTTACCTTGATAAAAGTCACCTTTTAGAAGTCCTTTTGTGTATTCGGCTTTCAATATATCTTTATTAATTTTTTCTTTATCTGCTTTCGTTACAGGTTTTAAAATTCCTATTTCTTCTTTTTTAACAACCTCAACTTTTCCTCTGTACTTGTCATTCTTCTTTGTCGTTCTATCTAAGGCACTTTCAAAGTTTAACTTTTCCTGTGAAGTAATTAAATCCATTTTAGGCTCGTTTTTCTTCAAAAGATTTTTAAATTTTTGTTCTTTCTTCAAAAGATTCTCATGGTTCTTACCTGTTGGATTACTTTCGTATTTATTTTTTGCATCCTCATAAGATTTTTCGGCTTTAGCTAACACTTTACCTTCCTTTTCAGAGTTCAATTTGTACAGATGTCCCTCTTCTCCGGTTATTCCATCCTTAGATCTTTTATATTTCGCTAACAAAGTTCCTAAATCAGAATCTTCTCCCTTTGAATTTTTTCTTCTAAAATCCGAACGTCCACTTGAATCCGCTTGTCCACCTTCACTTACACGTTTTAAATTTATTCCACTCTCTATTTTATCTTCTGCCACTGTTACTTCTGACTTCTTAGACAATAATCTTTTGGTGTTCGGAATTACTTCATTTTTGTCTAATTTTATCGTAATATCTTTTGAGGAAGCTGATACAGTATCTCTAGAATCAATAGTTTCTTTGACTCTGGTTTCGTCGATATCACTATCGATAGTTTTATCTTTATCTTTCTTTTTTCCAAATACTTTTTTAAATCCCTTATATACTAGCCAATCTTTCCGCCCTTCCCAAAGAGTAGATTTTGTCTTGGTTGTTCTTAACTTAACATCCCCAGTCTCAGTGTCAACAATTAGTTTTTCCTTAGAATTAAGTTTCAATTCCTTGGTCTTGTCTTTAGAATTTTCTTTTACGCCTTTAAAACTATCTTTATTAAGATCAAAAATTCTTCCTGTATTATCATCCATATAGTTTCCAGATGCTGGTTTTTCCATATATGCTTTTACTGTTTCAATAAGTTGTTTATCAGTAACTTTTTTATTATTTCCTGCGATATAAAGTCCATTTAAGTCAGCCTTCATCTCTGGAGATATTCTAGTATTATCTTTTCCTTGATTTAAAATTTCTTTCAATCTTATAGGATCATTTTTAGAAATAGCATCTCTAATCAATGAGTTTATTGTTTCAGTGGCTACTTTCTTTTCTAATCTTTTACTATTCGTTATATACCCTTCGCCATCTGCTTTCATCACTAGAAGTTTACCGTCTCCTAAATCAACAACTTTTCCATTAAGTTCTGGATTTTCTTTTAAACTCCTATACTCTTCCTGAGTTATTCTCTTTTCAAATCCTTCACCGATTATATCGTAATCTTTTCTAGCCTCAGTAGTGATTTGAGCAACTTCTACTTCACCCTTATCATTCAATACAAAATAATTACTATCATCAATTTTTATTGATTTTTGACCCAGAACATCATTATATTCACCATTTTTAATGTCATCTGCCTTAACTTCTCTATTAGTTGTTTCATCCAGGTAGACATTTGGATCATGTTTTACAATCTCTGTAATTATTATGTTTCCATCTTTATCCAGAGTAAAATATCTTCCTTCGTCTATTTTAATTCCTTTTTCACCAAGTTCACTGTTGATATCAGATCTTTCAATATCTTCCTTTTTCACTTTTTGTTTTGTTTTTGGATCCATTATATGAGACACTGATTCAGTACTTTTCTTGGTAGTAGCAATTTGTAGATTTCCGGATTCATCTTTAATAAAGTATCTTCCATCTCCTAAACTTACAGCATTTTGATCTAACTCTTTACTGTATCTTTTATTTTTTTCAAAATTTTCTGTAGTCATCTCTTTTCTTGTTAGAGGATCTATTGCTGTTTCTGGTCTTTCTTGAACTTCTTTGATTTCTTTAATTTGGATTCTATCCCCGTCTTTTACAAAGTATCTTCCACCTCCTAAATCCACAGCTTCTTGACCTAACTCTTCATTGTATTTTTTATTTTTTTCAAAATTTTCTGTAGTCATCTCTTTTCTTGTTAGAGGGTCTATTAGCGTTTCCGGTTTTTCTTGAACTTCTTTCATTTCTTTTATTTGGAATTCATCCCCGTCTTTTACTAAGTATCTTCCATCTCCTAAATCTGCAGCATCTTGTCCTAACTTTTCATTGTATTTTTTATTTTTTTCAAAATTTTCTGTAGTCATTTCTTTTCTTGTTAGAGGATCTATTGCTGTTTCTGGTCTTTCTTGAACTTCTTTGATTTCTTTAATTTGGATTCTATCCCCGTCTTTTACAAAGTATCTTCCACCTCCTAAATCTATAGCATCTTGGCTTAACTTTTCATTATATTTTTTATTTTTTTCAAATCCTTCTTTTGTTATTTGCTTGCCAGTTTCAGGATCGATAGATGCTTCTGATCTTTCCTGTACTTCTTTGATTTCTCTTATTCCAAACTTCCCATCAGTATCCTGAACGAAATATCTTCCATCAGATATTTTTACCGATTCTTGATCTAGATCAGCATTAAATTCTTTTCTATCCTTAAATTGACTATCAGATATTTCTGAATTTGTTTTTGGATCAACTACTTTTCCTGGGAGTACTGTAATTTTATCTATTTGAGTAACTGAAACTTCTCCCTTATCATTAAGAGTAAAATATCTTCCATCGGATATCTTTACAGCTTCTTGACCAAGAAGTTTATTTATAGGTGCATTTTTTATATCTTCAGGTTTAACTTTGGCACCGGTATCTGAATCGACATAAAATTCTGTTCCTGGAACTAATTTTGTTTTTGGCAGTTCTACTGCTATAGGTTCACTTTCCCCGTCTTTCAATACCAATTTCCTATTTGGGTCATTAGTTTCTAGGACTCTCCCCCCAAACTTCTTACTAAAATCTGCTCCCTCAAAGTCTTTTTTTGTAACTCTAAGACCTGTTTTCTCATCTACAAATGAAGTCTTTTTACTTCTTTCTTCTGTAAAAATCTCTGCACTTTTATATTTATCTGCCAAACCATCCGTAGGGGCAAGATAAAAATCTCTTCCATTATCAAATTTTCCAGTACTATCAGCAACATCAACTGCTCCAGATGTCCTGTAAAAATTCTTTCCTCCTATTCCTATTATCTCTCCTGACTCTGGTCTTGTTTTTGTATTTTTTTCTTTGAACACTACCTTTCTACCATCCATAAGGTCTACAACTGCGCCGTTTATTCTTTGACCTCCAAAATCCTGTACAGTCTTTGAAACAGATTCTAGATCAGTTACGGTAATCTCTTTTCCTGACGCATCTTTCAAGACATCTCCAGTTTTAGGGTCTAGAAGTTTTTCACTACCTGGTTTCTGATATTTAACTTCTTTTTCTATTGTAACTTTTCCATCTTCATCCATCTTCATAAATCTGGTATTTGTATCATCTAATGCTACTCTTTTACGTTCCTTTAACTGGGCTTTTGTAAATGTCTTATCAGTTATCGGATCTCTAAACTTTTCAGTATCCTTTTCAAATTTATATTTTGGAACTTCTTTTATAACAGGCTTATCCTCACCATTTTTCATCACCCAGAATTTCGTATTGTCGCTGTCTTCTGAAATCTTGAGAACTTTTCCTCCTAACTCTTTGTTGTATTCAGCCGTTTTAAAGTCATCTTTAGTTACTACACTTCCTGAAACATCATCTGTAAACTTTGTATCCTTTAAAATGTTTTCAACATTGTATTTAACTAATTTACCATTTTCTTTCCTTATGAAATATCCACCATTTTTTTCTGCTTCTTTCAAATCTTTTTCAGTAGGAGTTATTTTCTTATCTTTATTTTTTACTGCTGTTTCAGATTCTTTGATTTTCTCTTTCTGTTTAACCTCTTTGCTGTATTTATTGAATTCTTTTGAACTAACTTTTATATTCGAAAAATCTTTAATATCTTTAAGTATTGCAGTAGCCGCCTTAGTGTCACCCTTATCATGAGCAATTTTTGCTGCTCTTAATCCTTGATCATACATGTCTAAATCATTGATAAATTTCATAAGAGCGCCTTCATCCAAAGCTTTCATATTGTTCGGACCATCGCCCCTAACTATCTTATGTAATTGATTCTTTTGAATTTCACCATAATTATCGCCTATAGAATCTTTATAACCTTTATTTCTAAAGAAATCTTCCTGCCCTTTTATTTTTGCCGCTAATAATTTATTTGTTGCAACATAAGGACCATCTGGCTTGCCTTGTCCATTCCTAAGAATTGTTTCCATTTCTTTACCTAAACTTACTTCTGATCCTTTTTTAGCAGAATACTCATAAATTGGTTCTGGCCTAGGAGTATAATCTTTTATCTCAGCCGGCTTTCCTGCCTCTTCTTTCGTAGGACTCTTAAGTAATTTAGTACCATATTCTGGAGTCCCTATTCCCAATTTTTCCTTTCTAAGTTTTATAGTTTCATCTATTTCTTTTTTTAGATTATCTATCTTGGTCTTAGTTTTTTCTCCATCGAAAGTAACTGGTTTATTTATCTTGTCCACAATTTTATCTCCAACTATAACCGTTGGAATGCCTATATCTATTTTCTTTACTAATCCTGAATCTATAGTAGGCTGTTTTACTACAATTTTATTAACCCGACCACTGTCTAATGTGGGTTTCGTTATTTCTACCTTAGTCACCCTTCCTGAATTAATTGTAGGAACAATTGTATTTATTTTATTTCTCTTTCCTGTGTCTATTGAAGGGTTAGAGATATCAACCTTCGTATTAACTCTATTTTCTACAACTGTAGTAGGATTACTTGTAACTCTTTTTGGTCTTCTACTCCCCCCGCTTGTCGTAGGCCTTCTTCTAACGACAACATCTGTACCATCAACATCTACTTTTCTCATTGGGTTATCACTATCATCATTAAGGTTTCTTTTTCTAACATCTGAATCCTTATTTTTCTTTTGTCTTTTAAAGTCTCCTGGTGAAATAGTATAGTCTAAGTCAAATTTAAAATGTTTTTCATCCTGTGTTGTTACTATAGATTTATCTGTATCACGATTGATTCCAAGCCCTGTATCTTCAAGTCTCTTTCCTCCAACAACTACATTTCCAGCACCTATAGTAGATTTAACAGTTTGTGCTTTATGGAAGCCTTCTATCCTTCCACCTTTTACATCTACACTATCTACTCCATCTTTAGAAAAGCTTCCACCAAACCCAGCATAGCCGCCATCTCTTACATGAGAATCTTTCAGATCTTGAGAAGTAAGACTTCCTGTTGTAAAATCAAGATTTCCCGTATCAGATGCTATAGTAGCTCCTTTTAGATCAGTGTTTCCATCTACACGAATTTTAACATTACCTCCAGAAATCCCACTTTGAGTTTTTACCCATTTTTTATTTTCATGGATATTTCCATAGGTAGCTCCCAAAGAACCGCTCCCACTAACTTTTCCGGTTGCATCTACACTTGCGCCTACCGATGCATTTACATCAGATGAATGAAGTTCATGATCTAGAGTGTCCTGTAGACTCTCTATATTCAAATCCCCACCGACATCCATTGAAACAGTGTCTCCTTTGATATTTGCACCCTTTAAATTAGCATCATTGGTTACATGTAAACTTACGCTCTTTCCTTTAATTACAGCATTTTTATGGGTTACTGAATCAGTATGAGAATTTACAGTAGATGCTTCAACTCCTACTTCGGCTCCTAGGTCTCCACCACTTTTTAGGTTTACAGAAGCTGTACCCTTTAAAGTTACTCGAGTATGATATCCATTTTCTTTTGCATGATATTCACTCTTCGAAGCTTCCAAGTTAAATGAATCTGCATCGATGGCTACACTTTCGGTTCCTTCCATCTGCATCCCTTTCAAGTCTACTTTTCCATTTTTTGCTGATATTATTATATCTTTAGCTTTTATAGTTGAATCTACAGCATCTAAACTCTGAGTTTCGTTATGGGATTCACTTATTGATAAACCGATTTCCACAGCACCATCAACAAGAGGTGCTCCTGTAAGTTTACTTAGCTGTCCTCCAAACTCTGCTGCCCTCATTGCAATTTCCTCGGGACTTGATGTGGAATATTCTGAATCTTTCGAATAATCTACTTGTTTTTTTACAGACTCTATCACCTGTAATATCTGAACGTTATAACTTGCCCCTGCACCAAGACTAAAACTTTTTTGGTCTGCTGATGTTTTTATTTCATCCTGTACATAAGTAGAATTAACATCCCCTTCTTGTGCTACTATTTTTACTGTGTTTTTCATGTCTATATTCACAGATTCCAGATTAACATCATTTTTTGCTGCTATGGTTACACTTCCACCTTCAATACTCGTTTTTCCATGAACCTTTGCATCTAATGTTTCAGTAACCTCTGTTGAATTAAATAATGCTACTGTTGCTCCACCTGTTGCTCCATATTCGCTCAAATTCGTTCCTGTCGTATATCCTTTCCCATGAAGTCCTTCGGCACTAGTATTTATACCCGCAGATGAAAATCTTCCCGATTTTGCATTACTTGCTCCATCACTGTCATTACTACTCTGATTTAAGACATTCCTTCTATTCCCCGTGATAGTTTTACTGACCTGTGATCCTGCATCGCTTAAAATAGCCCTTTTAACAAGATCTCTCTTATAGTGTCTTTCTAGAGCAATAGTCTTTATATTTACGTCTCCTTCTTTTGACATAATAAGGTTTTCGTCCCCGGCTCCTTTTATCGTACTTCCTATTAGGTTTACATCCTTATTAGAAACTATCTTCACGTTTCCAGCTCCAGCATCTATACTAGCATTTGCAAGAGTTTCTGAATTATCTACAACAGTTTCTTCATCAGTATCAAACCAAGAAGTAGTTTTATTTCTATTGTAATATGTATTCTTCTTATTTTTTAATGCTTCAACTGTTACACTGTCACCAGTTATAACCACATCACCTTGTCTACTAGAAATACTACTCGCTCTGATATTTACATCTTTATCTGCTGCAACATACACTCCTGTTCCAGCTTTGAATGAACTACCAAGGTTGATTTCTTGATCTTCTTTATAAACTTCATAACGGGTATGCCTTTCTGTTTTACTCTTTAATTTAAGTGCATCAAGTAATATACTCCCCTTTGCTGTCGCTGATATTTTTTCAGTAGCTACAACTACTCCACCAGTATTTGTAATATCTCGACCTGAGTTTAAGACAACATTTTTTCCACTTATAGCCCCTGTATTTTTTATCTTATCGGCGAATCCATCAAAGAATTTTTCACGTTCTACAGTTGTCTCATTTATGATATCTCCTTTTTCCGTCTTCAGGAATACATTCCCACTTCCTGCTATAGAAGCTCCTATATTTTTTATATCATTTATAGCGTGTAAAGAAATATCTCCGCCTTTAATTGTTCCTTTAGATCCTTCACCATATTTATTAAGTATACTGGTTGCCTGAATATTTACTAGCTTGTTTCCGTGAATCGTCGAACCAATATTTTCAAATTTATCTGTATCGACAGTCACATATTCTCCGCTTATTACAGAGCCAGTATCGTTACTGTCTATAGCCATTTCTCCTTTTCGGACACTATTAGAAGTTACATAGATTTTTGGTACTAATACTTTAACTCCATCCACTTCTTCTACGACGTACCACACAATATCCTTATCTAATTTTGCCATTTGCTCACTTGTTAATTCTTTTCCAACAGTAAGACCTAATTTTTGGGAGGCTAAAACAGAATTATCTAAGAGATATTTCATAAGAGATATTTCATTAAAATTTTGTCCCTCTAGTTTTCTTCCTCCTGTTGCTTTTAAGTACATTTTATTTACAAGAGTTGTTTCGTAATAATTGTCTCCTAATCTTCTATTATAATCTTGAGGATTTTTAGACAATTTTTCAAAGACATAGCCACTTCCATAATAATTATCCTGGTTTATAAAATCTACATTAGTTTCTATCAGAGGATTAGATGCACCTTCTAATACTACATTTTTTCTGATAAATATTCCGCTGTCTCCATCTGGAATATCTATATTTTCTTTTGGATCTATTATTAAGTCTACACCTTTTATTCTTTCAGTAGTATCTGGAGTAGTATCAGGAGTAGGAGCTACTGCATCTTCTGGTTTCTTTGCTACTGTACTATCAGTATGCTCTAAGACACCACCTGTCCCTTCTTGATGATGTTCAACTATTTTTTCTTTACTTTCAAAACTTTGCTCTGAAACTGTTGTCCCTACTTTTTTTGCATCTTCCTCTATAGAATCAGTATATGCCACAGTGTTTCCAAGGGTAGTTTTATTAAGAATTTTCTTTGCAACAATATTTGCTTTTCTCCCTGCGCTGATAATAGCTTTATCTTGAGCCACATAATTTTTTAGTTTAAATATCTTTTTTATTGTTGGACTAGCAAACCCTGTAAGACTCCTATCACTCGTATAATAGTTTACCTTAAAATGAAGATTCATCTTCTCTAACACCTTTATTTGCTCCTCTAGAGTAGAGTTATGCACTTCATTAGCATTGATAGTTATATCATTATCTGCCCTTATTACTCCTCCATTTTCTAAATTGTTCGTAAGCTTAAGATTAATGTCGCCACCTGATTCAAGGCTAGCCTGTCTCACTCTTATAGTATTTGATGGTGCTTTGAAAGTAATTGCTCTATTAGTCACCCAATTCGCTCTAAATTTTGAGTGTCCAATAAAATCTTCCCATCCACTAGAAGTACGAGTAAGCCAGTAGTCTTTAGTAATATTGTCAGAAGTTATATAACTATTAAGAGATCCGCTACCACTATATGAATAATCAAAAAACCTACCATAACTTAAACTCATCCCAACGGTTTGACTAAAATATGAGTCACTCATTCTTCCGGTATAATGAACCCCGTATTTAAAATCTTTATTTTCAGCACTAGTAGTCAAAAATAGTTTCCATATCTCTGCATCACTCATATCTAAAAGATTATAAGGAGATACATACTGTTGTTGACTCTTATATTTAATAGCTTCATTATAAAAATTAATAGCTTCTACAACTACATTTCTTCCAGCTTTTATTTTTGCTCCCCTTGAAATATTTGCTTTATTATAAATATTCCCACTAGTAGCTTTTAAATTAATGTCTCCTGTTAAAGCCAATATCTGTGCTCCCGCTTCATTGATTATACTGTTTACCCTTGCCACAAGTTCTATGTTATTGGTAGCATAGAGAGAAGTTGATTCCTTAAGTAAAATTTTATCTGCGGTTATATTTAATGATCCGTTAGCCTGTATTTGTCTCCTATTTGTTACTTTTTTTCCATCAGCAACCTCAAGTTTTATATTTCCTAACGCCAGCATCTTCCCTTTATTTTCAAAATCTTCTTGAAGGGTTATAGATGTCTCTCCTGTCCCACCATAAAGTTTTGAATCGTGATTATTTACATAGTTTTTAGCAACCAAAGTAAGGTTTTCTCCTGAACTAAGAAGAGCTTCTTCAGTACTAGTTCCTTCATTAGTTACATAACCTTTCTCGGCCATTAAAGTTAAATTTTTTCCTGCAACAATTTTTTTACTGTTATTTATATTTTTTTCTGTCGAAGTAATTTTTATATGACCATTTGACATAAGTCCAATCTGGTCATTGATAATATTGTTGAAGTTTGTTATCTCGATCAATTTATCTCCATAAACTGTTCCCGTGAGAGTGTAATCCTCTTTATGAGTCCCTAATTTAGTCAGATCAATAATTAAACTTCCATTAGTTATAAGTTTTCCCTCATTATTTTCAAGGGTTATTGCATGAATTCTAGTTTCCTGACCAGATAAAATCTGACCACTATTGTTGTTTACGTGTTTTGTAATCAATGACATTTTTCTAGACGCGTTAATTATTCCACCGTCATTAACCAGACCAATGTTTGCTATTGTCAGAAGTATATCTTTGTTTGCTAGCATCTTTCCGGAGTTCACTACTCCATTCTCTATATTTAAAATTAAATTTGCAGCAGATATAAATTCTCCTATTCCTTCATTTTTCAATATTGTCAAAATTGCTGTTGTATCTCCTATAGAGCTTATATTCCCCGTATTTTTTAGTGAATCACCTTTAATATGAAGCTCGCCAGCACTATAAATTGATCCTTCATTACTAATAGTTCCTGTACTAGAGACTGACTCATCCGCATTTATATTCAAAACGTTAGTCCCATCACTGCCTACTTTTTTTGTTGATGCTAAGGTTGCTGTTGCAGTATTTTCTAGAATCCTAGTATTAATATTTCCTGTTCCTTCCGTAAGAATATTCCCACGATTTATTATTTTATCAGCAGTTATATTTACCGTTGTACTTCCTTTTACTACTGAGTTAGATTGTGTCTCTAAAAAAACTGTAGTCATGTTTAGATTATTTTGTGCAAGAATTTTTCCCTCATTATAAACTTTTTCACGAGTATTTACGTCTAAATTATTAGATGCTATTTGTGCTTCTGCTTTATTACTTAAATTATTACTTTTAATACCGAGGTTTTCTTTTGCGAAGATATTTCCCTCATTGTTAATATTTGCAATATTAATAGTAGTATCTGTAGACGCATAAATTGTACCCGTATTTCTATTTTCCAAAATATTACCAGTAAGATTAACTGTTTCACCTTGAATTTTTTTCTGATTGTTGAGGTTGAATGCTTTTATATCTAACTTATTTTTAGAATATATATCACCGGTATTTATAACACTATTTTTTGAATTAATATTTAGTGTTCCACCTGAATAAATAGAACTACTATTCAATAATTCATCCTCTACATCTATTGATAAAATATTTCTTACATTTTGAATAGTTCCACTATTCTTTAAATTTTTAGAAGTCAGTTGTATTCCTGTAGTCGCCTTTAATTTCCCTTCATTTTCTATTTTTGTTCCTGTAAAAACAAGAGTTCCTTCACTCTCATGTAGTTCTCCAGCATCATTAAAATAATTTCCTGCCAGAATATTTGACCTATTGATTATTTCATTTGAAGTTATGCTTATATTTTTTTTAGAGAGTATAAGCCCACTGTTAGTCAAAACTGTAGATTTTATAGTTGTCGAATCTTCTCCTGAAATAACTTGCCCGCTATTGTTTACTGTTTTTCCAGTTAACTTTACTCCAACTCCTGTTATTGAACCCTCTGACGATATTACTCCTGATTCCACAATAACATTTCCATTTCTAGAATTTATCTTCCCAGTTGAGTTATTTTGAAACCTTGTCCCATTGATAATTTTAGTACCTTCTTTCGATTCTATCTGTCCACTATTATTTATATTTTTCCCATCAATAAGAACACTTTTAGCATGGGATACTATTTGTCCACCTTCTGCATTAGTTACTTTATCAGCAGTTATCGTTAATTCACCGTCTGCGTAAAATAAACCCTCATTAGTTAAAAAATCAGACTTAAGATTTCCACTTCCACTAGAATAAATCTTTCCGCTATTATTTACAACATCACCCCAAATATTTAAAACTTTTTCCGCCTGAATTACTTTCTCATTGGTCAAAGTTCCTACTTCACTTATGGATAGTTGATCATTACTCACTATATTTCCGGTGTTAATTATCTTAGAAAATTTTGTTATATTAACGTCTTTATTGGAGAGCATATCACCACTACTAATAATTTGATTGTCCCCTGAAATGTTTAGTTGTTCTTTCCCTGTTAGTTTCCCAGAATTAAATATCTTATCAGAATCTATATCCAGTATTTTTTCACCTGTAATCTTTTTTGTGTTAGAAATTTCGTCGGTATTGACATTGACATTTTCTCCATTTATTATTCCAGCATTTTTAAGCAATTTTCCCGTTAAGTCTAATTTTTTCCCTGCTATAAGCTTCGTTTCCCCTTCTAATTCTATAGTTTCACGTGCATTTATAACCATGTTTTCATTTTTTATTTTGTTATGATCTGCTGCTGTAACAACGCTTTCATTTTTAAGCCTTACATTTTCACCTGTAATAGATACTTGGTTTTTACCAACAGCATACCCTTTTTCACCTTCAAAAATAACATCTTTTGCAGCTAC
>NZ_JBATVM010000126.1:0-4776 GCF_049671765.1 Psychrilyobacter sp. | reverse complement strand
GAGATGATTTCATATTCTGGACCTAATTTTTCATATTCTTCTTTAAAGTCTTTATCTTCCATTTTTAATTTTTTATATTCTGAAAATTTCATAATCAATTCCTCCCTTCATAATCTTCTTTATATTTAATAGCTTTACTTATTTCTTTTGTAGGTGTTTTTTTATTATTATATATAAATCCATTGGTTAAAATTATTTTTTTATCTACAAAACGCATAACATCTTCAACGTTCATTCTTGAAGTTTCATCTAGATTACCAACTATTTTATTAATAACTTTATCATTAATAACACCCATAATAGTAGTTCCTATACTATGAGTGTGAACTGCTAAACAAAGTGTTTTACTTCTATTATTGTGTTAAAATTATCTATAAATATTTGAACTAATTCAGGGTCAAACTGAGTTCCTGAACATCTAATAATTTCATCTAACGCTTCTTTATTTGTACAAATCTTTTGATATGTTCTCTTGCTTGTCATAGCATCGAATGTATCAGCTATAGAAATAATTCTTGATTGTAATGGAATTTTTTCAGCTTTTATTCCTCTTGGATAACCCATCCCATCCCATCTTTCGTGGTGATTTAGAACAATATTCGATATATTCCTCATATCATGAGTAGAGTTTAATATTCTAAATCCAATTTCAGGATGTCCTTTTATTAAATCATATTCTTCGGTAGTTAATTTTCCTTCTTTAGTAATAATTGAAATTGGAATCATTATTTTTCCTATATCATGTAGCAATCCTGCTGTTTTAACTTCAGCAATATCTTGTCTGTCCATTCCATATGCTAAAGCTATCTTTTCACTGATATTAGAGACAATTCTAGAATGAATTTCAGAACTATTATCTTTCTCGTTTAATGTATTCATAATTGTTTCTATAGCTCCGCTTCTCATTGAAGGTATCACTAATAATTTTTCTCGATACATTAGATCTTCAGCACTTTTATAAATTTCATTAATATCTTCATTTACTTCATTCTTAGTGTCAAATCCAAATGATATTGATAGCTCAATTGATTCTATAATTATTTTTTCTGCTTCTTTATTAATTTTTTCTATAATTTTTTCTGCTTCTTTTCCGTTCGTGTTAGGCATAACAATAACAAACTCATCACCACCAATTCTAGCAATCAAATCAGTTTCTCTACAAGAACCTAGAATAAGATTTGCAGCAGAAATAAGGAGTTCATCTCCTGCACTATGCCCAAAAGCATCATTTATCAATTTTAAACCATTAATATCTGACATTACAATTGTTAGTGGATAATTTTTAGGGATATCTAATTTACTTAGATTATCTTCATAATATCTTCTATTGTATAAGTCAGTTAATGAATCATGATAGCTTATATGCATAATTTCTTTCTTTTTTTTCCTATCTTCGGATACATCTTCTATAATAACTGCCATTCTATCTGTTTCTATTTTATAAACTGTAATTTTTATATAACCATCTATAGCGATTGAATAGTTTTCAAATATCTTTGTTTTGCCGGAAGAAGCAACTTCTTGAAATATATCGATCCAATATTGTTCCATTTCTATGAAGATCTCACATAGATTTTTACCAACAAGTTCCGAATTTTTCATTCCAATCAATTGTTCAAGTGCTTTGTTAACCCATAAAATTCGAAAATCAGTGATACTTTTTTCGGAATCCCTAAAAAATTGATAATGAATCATACCTAAAGGCATCATATTAGCTAAAAGTCTATATTGTTTTTCACTCTCTTTTTGTTTTTGATTTGTTATATTAATCTCTGTTATATCTCTAATAACACCCAATACTTTATTTGCTTTTCCTAATGAATTCTTTGTAATAAAAGCTTTCGAGTGTATATTTTTAGTTTTAGTTTTAGTATTTAATGTAAAATTTACTTCATAAGAAGATCCGTTTTGAATTAAATTTATTAATGCATCATCCATCATTTCTTTTTCTTCAGGAATAAGTTTTTTTTGAATTTTAGCTAATTCAATATACTCAGATTCTCTTGGTAATTCATAGATTTCGAATGCTTCCTTTGAACCCCAAATTAAGTTTGTATCTAAATCTACTTCCCATGATCCAACATTAGCTATTTTCTGCGACCGATCAAGTCTATCAAAACTTTCTTTTAATAGTTGTTCCTCTAGAATCCTTACGGTTATATCCCTTGAAAATACAGATGCCCCAATCACTAAATTATTGGTATCATAAATCGGATAAAAATATGATTCGAAAAAGACTTTATTTTCTTCTCCATATACCTCAATAATATTATAGGATTCTCCTCTTAAAGCTTTCTTATAATTTGTTTTTGCCTTTATACGATCCTCTTTAACTATTATTTGATCTAGAAGGTTACTTCCAACGGTTATCTTTGCCCCGTATACTTTTAACATTGACTCCTTATGATTTTGATTGAAATAATTATAGTTATATTTTTTGTCTATCGATAAAATCACCATATCTTTTGGACTTTCTAAACTAGCTTTCAATAGTGTTTCAGTATTTCTAATTTTTTTAATAAGAATAATGTTCTCTTGTTCTCTTGAAAGTCTCTCAGTTACATCTGTAGCAATACTAATAGCTACAGCTCTACCGTCAGATAAATTACCAATATATCCAGAATTAAAATCCCAAATAAGTTCTCTTCCATCTTTGGTAGTTACTGAAAATTCACCATTATGTCGTGTTTCTCTTAACTTGTATAACTTTCTAATAAAGTCACACACTTCATCTTTATTTTTACCATATACTTTTTTTGTCCACTCAAATATAGTCGGAATATCAGATTTATTATACTGAGTAAGTTCAGTCCAATTCTGACTTATACTTAAAATTGTACCATCTTCTGCATGTATCATAATTGGTATTGGTAGATTTAAAATAATATTCTCAAAAATACTTTCAACCTTCTTTAAATTATTTAAATTTTTTTTATTAAGAAAATCAAGAGACTTCTTAGTCGTGATTAATTCATCTATTATTTTTTCTTTTTCAAGTTTTAGTTTACCATTTATAATTATAAATATTATTCCACCCACTAATAAAAAAATGAAAAAAGAGCAGAAAAGAATATTTGAAATAGAGTTTTCATAATGGGATTGATTTTTATTTATCATTGTTTGTACCGCTAAATTTATTGCAAGAAATGATACTAAAATTAAAAAAACTAAAATTGCTGATAAAACATAGTGTTTGTATTTTGACTTCACATTACTTCCTCCTGAGATCTACCTAATTATGAATATTATACAATTTTTATATTTTATTTACAATTTTATACACTAAACTCTAATACTATAAGTTCGTGTTAATTCACTCTTAGACAGGTTTTATTATAACCTTTAGCTATCTAAAGATACTTTTGAGTCTATGCTGTGTTGAAGTAAACTTTTGTTAAAACTATTTTTGCCTCCTTGTTCTCATAAAGTTAATTTCACTTTTGGAAAATTTCTTTAAATTTAGCTTTAAGAGTTTCTGATACTCTAAAAATTACAATTAAAGAAGCTAACCAGTATTTAAAAAATGGATACTATATTTCCAAAGATAGAAAAACCAAAAAAAGTAACCAAGTAGCTCTAAATGAAAATTGTATGGAATCCATAAAAAGAGCTTTAGAGATTAGAAGAGAAATAAACTTAAATGTTGATAACGAGTTTCTTTTTGTTGGCCAAAGGAATAGAGCAATAAATAATGGAAATCATATATCGAGAATATCAATCCATAATATTTATATAGAAATAGCAGATTACTATAATCTAAAAACTAAAATATCTACTGATACAACTCGTAAGACATGGGGTCTTATAGTTTATAAGAAAACTAATAATATTAGTCTAGTGATGAAGAGATTAAACCATAGTAGTGAGAGGATGACCTTAGAATATATAGGGTTAACTCAAAAGAAAATGGATGATACAGTTATTGAGTTCAATTTATAATAATATATATATCAAGTCCTTATTTTGTTTTTAAGCGACATTTAGATTTTAATCATGTTAGATTCTAGCATAAAATTGATTACAACCTTAAAAACCAAAGTTGCACAACTAAAAAAGGACAGATAGATTAAGTTTATCTGCTTGCTTTTTTATTATCTTAATTTTATAAGTAGGAATCATGATAAAAAGTAAAAAATGAAAATATTAATTTTTACCTCTTTGGATTTGAATTTCCATCATAAGTGGTGTATAATGGTGTATGTGTATATATGGAGGTGAGGAAAATGTCACAAACTTTAAAGAGACATAATATTTTATTCTCTGATGATGAGTGGGAAGTAATTGGAGATAAAGCCAAGGAATTAAAGGTTTCAGTAAGTGAATTGATCAGAAAAACTATGGCTAAAGAAATTAAAGAAAGAGAAAATGGGGATCTTTTAGCTTATATAAATGAAAATTGTGAAAGTGTATCGCCCGAAGAGGAGGAAGAAATTAGCTTAATGCTAAAGGGAATCGATGCTGATGATTACTCAGATGCAGAAGAGGTGAGCATCAGTGATATATTACAGGGTTAGATATAAAAAAGAAGCTAAAAAGTTTTTATTAAAGAATAAAAAAATTGGTTTGAAATTCCATAAGATTTTTGATGATATATCAAAAGATATAGAAAATGTTGATATGTACGATATAAAAAACCTTAAGGGATATGATAGTTTAAAAAGGTTACGGGTGGGTAGTTATAGATCTATTTTTAAGATAGACAACGAAGGAAACTTAATAATAGTAGCTATTATAGGTTCTAGAGGAGATGTCTATAAAAAACTTTGAATTAAAAAG
>NZ_JBATVM010000125.1:0-26084 GCF_049671765.1 Psychrilyobacter sp. | reverse complement strand
ACATTTTCACATAGTATTCTACCCAATGAGTGTTCCAATTTACAAGTTTCTTTTTTCCCTTCTAATGTAGGTATTTTTTTTAAAATTAATCCCTCTATATCATCTATATCAGTTACCTTTAAAAAATTCATATTTTAAACCTCTCTTTTATCTGATTCTTACATTTTTCTAGAACTATTTTTTCTCCCTTCAAATTCTCAAAAAAACCATGATCATGAGTTACAACAATTATTGTATTACCTTTTTGATTATACTTTTCCAAAATATCTATAAGTTCTAGTTTAGCTAATTTATCTAAATTTGCTGTAGGTTCATCTAACATGAGTAATTTCGGAGAAAATGAGAGTGCTCTTACAATTGCAACTTTTTGAGTTTCCCCACTAGAAAGTTTAGAAGCTTCTTTATTTTTTAATGTCTTCAAATTAAATATATCCAAAAGAATTGTCATTCTTTCTTCTATATTCTCTCTTTTTCTTATTTTTAATGGATATTCAATGTTTTTATAGACATTCCCTTTTAGCATATATGGATTTGCATCTACTAGTGAGATTTCATTGTCTATAAAAGAATCTTCTACTTCACCCTGATATTCCTTATCTATCTTAGCCAAAATATTTAGTAAAGTCGATTTTCCTGCTCCATTTTCACCAACTAAATAACTGATTCCTCCATTTTTAAAAGTGAGTTCAGGAATATTTAAAACGTCTTTTCTATTAAAAGTTTTTTTTAGATTTCTAATCTTAATATCTTTTTTCATGATTAGTTATTCACCTCAATCTTATGAACATATATGAAATTATTAATCAAAAATGTAATCCCTAATAATATTATCCCCAAGGCTATTCCTGTAGAATAATCCCCCATTGAATTTAGCATAGAGATAGAGGTCGTCATTACCCTAGTAGAACCCTTTAGGTTCCCTCCTACTATCATTACTGCCCCTACCTCTGTTATAGCACGAGAAAAACAGGTTATAACTATAATTAACAATTCATCTTTTAGTTCCAATAGGATTAAAAACAATCTATCTTTTCTCTTTCCGCCTAATATTTTCCCTACTCTATTTATTTTTCGTGCCTTGGATCGACTAAGTGTATAGGTCAAACTGAGACATAGAGGCAAAATTAAAAATGACTGAGCTATTATAATAGCTGTAGGAGTGTATAGGAGCTGTAAAAATCCAAATACTGAGTTTCTAGATAAAACTAAAGCTACTAACAGCCCTACTACTACTGATGGGATACCCATCAAAGAGAATATTGTTCTAGCAAAAAAAACTTCTCCCTTAAATTTTCTTAGCCCCAGCTTTAATCCTATAGGTATAAATACAACTGATATTATTGTTGTTGAGATAAGAGCTACTCCTATTGAAAGGAATATAACTTCATACAACTCCTTATTCAAAGAAATTATCAGTTGAAATGCCCTTATAAATCCATTTAATATATAATCCATATTTTTCCCTTTTTAAGTTTGCTTCGCAATAAATAAACAACGTGACGTTGCATCCAGATAGACCCCCGATTAACCACCAATGCTCACCATATTTTTCTTTATATATTTTTTTTCATCTAACCTATGTTCTTTGGGTTTTTCACCCATAATCTCTTTCAGTGCTTTCATTGGATCTTTTCCCTCTAAAATTTCTAACATATCGTACTCTTTATCTGAATGTAAACACAGTTTTAACTTCCCTTCAGAAGTTAATCTTATTCTATTGCAAGATGAACAAAATTTATTTGAATTAGGAGATATAAAACCAATTTCTCCCTTTGAATTGGGTATTTTATAAATTTTAGCTATATTTTCTTCCCTATAAAATCTTAATTCACTGTGTTTTTTTATGACTTCTGCCGCTGAATAATATTTCCCTTTCCCCCACTCTATATTATCTCCCATTGTCATAAGTTCAATAAATCTTACTTGAACTTTTCTATCTTTTGTAAATTTTATAAAATCTTCTATTTCATCACTATTAAAATTATTGAGGAGTACACAGTTTATCTTTATAGGAACCATATTCAACTCTTCTAATTTATCTATAGATAACAAAATCTTATTTAAACCATCTACCCCTGTTATATCTTTAAATTTATCTCTTTTAAATGTATCTAAGCTCAGATTAACTCTATCTAATCCAGCTTTTTTTAGCTCTTCTAGTTTATCTAATAACAACAATCCATTACTAGTCATTGTAACTTCTTCTATCTTATCTATACTTTTTATTCCACGAACTATCTCTACTAAATCTTTTCTTAACAGAGGTTCTCCACCTGTTAATCTGATTTTTTTTATCCCCATTTTTGAAAATAGTTTTACCAAATCTATGATCTGTTGCTGTGACATACTTTTTTCAAAGCAATGTATATTATCTTGGGGACTACAATATTTGCATTTAAAATTACAACTATCTGTCAATGAAATTCTTAAGTAATCTATATTTCTACTATATGAATCTAGCATATTCCCCCCTCTACTTTCTCGCACAATCGCCTGTTTTTTTCAATAAAATTTCTAGACCATGATCTATCGGTTCTAACATATATTCTAATATTTCCCTTACCGCTTTAGGGCTTCCAGGAAGATTAATTATTAGTGTATTCTTTCTAATTCCAGCCACGCCACGAGATAGCATCCCACGATTAGTAATCTTCATACTAAAGGCCCTCATAGCCTCTGGTATCCCAGGTGTCAACCTCTCTATAATTTTTAAAGTTGCTTCTGGTGTTACATCCCTTGGAGAAAACCCTGTTCCTCCTGTAGTTAAGATCAAATCTATATCTCCTCTTTCCACAGTTTCTAATAATTTTTTTTCTATAATATCTCCTTCATCTGGAATGAGATCAGTCACAATAACTTCATATCCAAAGTTTTCTACACACTCTATAATTACTTTTGTACTTAGATCTTCCCTCTCTCCTTTAGACCCTTTATCACTCATACAAATTATACCAACTCTCATAATTTCACCTCTTATTTATAAACAAATCACATATTATACTTTTATTATATATAGCATAATATACCTCATTTTTTTTTAAATCAACTTTTTTATTTTTTTACTCCCATTCAAAATGAAAGTTTTCTATTCATTTTAATCTCACACAAATAAATTTTATCATCTTTTTATTTTAACATATTTGATTAAGTCTTAATATTTAATTAATTTTCATTTCTTTAAAACAATCTAAAATCAAAAAAAGAATACTGTAAACAGTACTCTCATTTTGATTTTATTTTTAATATAATCTATACTATAATAATTGAAATAGTTTAGTATTCATCTTCTTTTGCTTTTCCTGTACTTACCAAACTAACCCCAGAAGAAGTTCCTAATCTAGTAACTCCCATCTCAATATATTTCATAGCAGTTTCTATATCTCTTACTCCTCCAGCAGCTTTTATCTGTGCTTTATTTCCTACTACTTCTTTCATAAGTGCTACATCTTCAAATGTAGATCCTCCAGTTCCAAATCCTGTAGAAGTTTTTACAAAATCCGCTCCTGCACTTACGGAAAGTTCACAGGCTTTTCTTTTTTCTGCGTCTGTTAAGTAACAATTTTCATGAATAACTTTTAATATATGAGTTCCAATAGTTTCTTTTATTTCTCTAATCTCAGATTCTACCTCGTCAAATTTACCATCTTTTAAGAATCCAATATTTATTACCATGTCAATCTCATCTGCTCCATCTTCAATACACTTCTTAGCTTCAAATATCTTTGCATCTTTAGACATAGCTCCTAGTGGAAAGCCTATTACTACCGCAATTTTTACATCTGATCCCTCTAATTCTTTTTTAGCTATTGATACATAAGATTCATTTATACATACTGAAAAAAATTTATATTCACGGGCTTCCTTACATAGTTTTATTATATCTGCCTCTGTAGCGATAGCCTTTAATACTGTGTGATCTATATACTTGTTTATTCTCATTTTTTACTCCCTCCACTTCTTATACACTAATTTCAGAACTCTCTCTTCTGTTCTACCTCTTTATGGCATCGTAAAAGTCATTTACCCAATCATATCTAATATTGTAGGAATCTTTTCTACTTTCTCTTTAGAAAATACAAAAGCCCCTTTTAACGTTTCTATGATCTCTTCTCTCACATTATTTTGATGGTATAGAGTCAAAATAGCTTCTCCTGATTCAAACTGGTCTCCTACTTTTTTATGTATTATTAATCCAACTGAATGATCTATTACATCATCTTTTGTAGCTCTTCCTGCACCTAACATCATAGCCGCTTTACCTATTTTTTCAGCATCAATATGTTTTATATATCCACTTTCTTTTACGTTAAATTCAAAAGTTTCAGTAGCTATATTAAGTAATGAATAATCATCACAGATATCTGAATTACCACCACTTCCTTTTATAAAACTTCTTAGCATCTCAAGAGCTTTTCCGTTTTTTATAACTTCTTTTACTTTTTCTATTCCTTCTTCAAGTGTTTTTACATCACCTTTTAGGATAAGTGCCTGTGCTCCTAATACTTCTACTAAATAAGTAAAGTCCTTTGGACCATTTCCCTTTAGAGTTTCTATAGCTTCTACTATTTCTAGTGAGTTCCCTACAGCATTTCCAAGTGGTTCATCCATATTAGTCAACATACATACGATATTTCTATCAAACGCCTTCCCTAAATCATACATTGTTTGAGCTAATTTACGTGCTTCTTTTAGATCCTTCATAAATGCTCCAGATCCCACCTTTACATCTAAAATTATTGCATCTGCATGAACTGCCAATTTTTTACTCATTATAGAGCTGGCAATAAGCGGAATACTAGATACAGTAGCTGTAACATCTCTTAGTGCATAAAGTTTTTTATCTAAAGGAACTATTGATTCTGCCTGACCCATGAGTCCTGTTCCTGTTTCATTTACTATTTTTATCAACTCTTCTTTTGAATTACTAAATTTAAACCCTTTTATCGATTCAAATTTATCTATAGTACCACCAGTATGACCCAGTCCCTTCCCAGACAATTTTGCTGTTCCCATTCCCAGTGCACCAAATATAGGAGCTAAGGCAATAGTTGTTTTATCTCCTACCCCTCCTGTAGAATGTTTATCTATCAAGAATTTCTCCACACCAGGAAAATCTATTGTATCTCCTGAATCTATCATAGTTTCTGTAAATACTTTTAATTCCTCTGTATTCATACCATTAAAATAGACAGCCATTAAAAAAGATGCAATTTGATAGTCAGGTACTTCTCCTGCTTGATAATTTTCTAATAAAAATCTTATCTCTTCACCGGTTAAAACTTCTTTTTCCATTTTCTTTTGGATAATATCAACTATTCTCATTTTTCCCTCCTGTATAATACAACTACACGTATATATTATAACTTATTATTTTTTATTTCCTCTTACATTCCCATTTTTATTTTGATTTTCTTCTAAAAGTATGATATAAAATTTTATAGATTAATTATAGGACAGGTGGCAAAAATAGGGAGTGAACAGATGAAAAGCGGTCTAATCATAGAAAATTTTATAGATAAATATAAATTAAATAACTTATTTTCCAAGGAAAATACTAATTTATTCAAATTAAAAAAATACTCTAAAGGAGAAAATATAGTCAATGCAAAAGACGAAATAAAAAACATATATTTCATCTTGTCTGGAGGAATTGATATTTACTCTTTTTTAGCCAATGGAAGGAGTATATTTATTAATAAACTCTCCCCTCCAGAAATATTTGGAGAAGTAGAATATTTAGGAGAAACTTCTATGTTATTTGATGTAACGGCAAACTCTAATAACACCCTTATCATGAGTATTTCATTTAAAGATATTGAAGCAAATTTAAGTAATAATTACCAGTTATGGAGATTTTTAGGAGTAGCTTCTACCAAAAAATTATTAAAAACAAATAGGGCTATTCTCCTAAAAGAAGGCTTTAACCTTAAAAATATCTTAGCTCTTCATTTAGTTAAAAATAATCACCTTATCACCTTCAAATCTTTAAATGAACTATCCAAAGAATTAAATGTTAGTTATCGTAATTTAACTAGAATTATAAAGTTTTTTATAGACTCAGGAATCATCAAAAAAGATCGAAAAAGTATCCTCACGTTAGATAAAGATGCTATAAATGAATATTCTACAGAGATCTAAAAAATAATGTGATATTATATTAAAAAAAAGGTTTTATAATTTCCTATACAATAAAAAAGCCTCCAAATTTGGAGACTTTTTTATTTATTTCATTTTAATTTTTCCTGAAATTAAATCTTTCTTTATTTGTTCTAATTTAGCTAAATTTTCTTTCCCTATAACTTCTTTAGAAAATTCAAAGTTAGTAGTTGCCATTCCATTTTCCTTTAATCCTAAAATATCTATTCCAGCTGTAAAGTTACCAGCTAATCCTTCTGAAGCTGCATTAAATACAGATATGTCTACTCTTTTTAAAATCGAAGTTAATATTTTTCCTTCTACTTCTCCATCTTGATTTGAATCTACACCAATTCCATAAAGATCGTCTCTACCTTTTATAGCTTCCATAACTCCTCTACCAGACCCACCTGCTACTGTGAAAATAACATCTACGCCATTTTCTACCATTGATATAGCTAGTTCCTTTGCTCTAGCAGGATCATTAAATGGATTACTTCCCCCAACATATATATCTTTTACTTCCATATTTGGATTCATATAAAGTGCTCCTTGCTCATAACCTTCATAAAAACTTTTGATTACTGGTGCTTCTACTGCTCCTATAAATCCAATTGAATTATTTTTACTTACCATTTGTCCTAAAGCTCCTGCCAAAAAAGAACCCTCTTTTTGATTAAAAATTATAGATTTTACATTTGGTAAATCTACAACTGAATCTATAATTACAAAATTACTTTCTGGATATTCTTTCGCTACCTTTTCAATACCTTTTTCAGCATCAAAACTTACACCAATTATAAGATCATAGTTTGCTTCTGCAAATTCAGTAAAGAATTGATCAAATTCTGAAAGTGTTGTAGGCTCGACATATTTAATTTTTACTCCTAATTCTTTTTCCGCTTTTAAAAGACCTTCATAAGCTGAGTCACTAAAAGATTTATCTCCTAATCCACCTAAACCAAGTACTATTCCTACTTTATAATCAACTTTTTTTACGCCTTTATTTTCTGCCTTCTTAGAATTTTCCTCTTTTCCACAAGCAGTTAATAAGATCAAGCTTAACCCCATTAAAAATATTATTATTCTTTTCATCTTTTTGTTCCTCCTAATTTTTTAAACAATATCAACAATACTTTATTTATATATACAAAAACTAAAAACAGCTTACCCAAAAGTAAACTGCTCGCAATTTACTCATAGTGGCCAATTTAGGTTAGCCGTAGAAACTTTTGTCCATATCACAAATTTATATGAGTTGATTTATTTTTTTATGGTAATATGATAGTATAATACTATCAATAAAAATAGGTCCTATGTCCTTTTTTTACCCATAAAATCAACTTTAAAAGAGAGGTATAGTTTATGAAAATCATTAAAAGTCCCAATTTATTAAAAAAATATATTGAATTATATAATATTAACTCGATTTTTTCAAATAATCTTGAAAAACATATGACCCTTTATCAATTTAAAAAAAATGAACATCTATTTACCTCCTCTGAAAAGGTAAATTATTTTTATTTATTGGTCACCGGTGGAACCAAAATCGTTTTAAATTTAGAGAATGGAAAATCTCTCCTAATCGATTATAGTAAACCTCTAGAGATGTTAGGAGAAATGGAAATAATCAATAATCCATATTCAAAATATGATATTATTGCCACTGAAGATACTACAGTAATTGGTATTAGTATGTGTGTCTTTGCAAAATTAATTGCCAATGATCCGATATTTTGGAAATACCTGTATAGTTCTACATTAAATAAATTACAAACTACTGTTAATTCAAATATCATCTCCTCTTCATATAGTTTTGAGCATGTTTTAGCTAACTATCTAATCACCCACGCTGTAGAAAAAGGCGATGAAATTTTAATAGAGTCTAATAGTTTTATTGATCTTTCTCAACTTTTGGGTACTAGTTATAGACATCTCAACAGAGTTTTAAAAAAATTCATTGAGAAAGGGCTAATAAAAAAAGATAAAAGAAGAATAATTATTACAAATTATGAAAAATTAAGTGAGTATTATATAGAATTATATTAAAAGCAACGTGACGTTGCATCCAAATAATTATAATTTTTTATGTAAAAAAAAAGAGCAAGAGCTCTTTTTTTTTACATATTTTTCAAATCATGCTTCATATTTATAATGTCCGCTTTAATCATTGGAACTATTTCTTTCCATATAACTTTCTTTTCTTCTGCAAGGTCTTTTTTCATCTTATTAATTTTTTCAAATAATGATAAATAGATCTCTCTAACTTTTTTATTTCTAAGGTCTGTCTTATATACCTTATCAAATCCTATTAAGATATTATCTACACATCCTTCATTTACAAATCTTTCTCCATCATAACTAGTTTTAAAAAGCATAAGCATAAATTTATATCCAAATTTTACTTTATCTAATTTACAATATTTTAGAGTATATATAAATTCTCCCTCTATAACATTTGAAATAAATCTCCCATCTATATGATCAGCTACCTTCTCTTTTATCTTTAATACATGATTTTCATTTTCCATTCTCTTTCAACTCCTACTTCAATTTTATATTACATATTAACATATATTTTATAAAATAACTAAAAAGAAAGGAGAATCCGTAGATTCTCCTTTCTAAATTGTTAGTACTCTATAACCCCTTTGTAAATTCTCCAAATTCTACCATAGTTCCTTTTAATTTTCTTTCTACCTTTAATTTACTATCTGATTTTACAGCAAAATAATATTTTATTTTTGGCTCAGTTCCAGATGGTCTAGCTGTTATATATGTTCCATCAGCTAAAACAAATTGAAGTACATTAGATTTTGGAAGATCTAATTTGATCTCTGTACAAGCTACCTTATCACATTCTATCTGTAACTCGAAATCTCTTACTATTACAACATCTTGTCCTAATAGTTTTTTAGGAGTATTTTCTCTTAAAGTTTTCATGATATTTGTAATTTGCTTTGCTCCATCTTTTCCACTCATAGTTATTGCCGTGATTCCTTCTCTATACCATCCATATTTATCATACATCTTATCTAATTCTGCTGGAATATCTGTTCCAATAGAATCATAATAAGCTGCCATCTCAGATAAGATCATAGTAGTTACAATGGCATCTTTATCTCTAGCATGGGTACCAATTAGATATCCATAAGATTCTTCAAATCCAAATACATAACTTCCATCTAAAACTCCATCTTCAAATTGCTTAATTTTTTCACCTATAAATTTAAACCCAGTCAATGTTCTATACATTTTTACACTATGTGCTTTTGCTACTTCATCTAGCATAGGAGTAGATACTACAGTAGAAATTACTGCACCATTAGAAGGAATATCCTTTTTAAATTTCAAGATGTATTCCATTAGTAATAGTCCTACTTGATTTCCATTTGGATATGACCAGTTACCCTTTTTATCTTTTACCGCTATTCCTAATCTATCTGCATCAGGATCATTTGCCATTACAATAGAAGCACCTTTTTCATTAGCTAATTCAATTCCTAATTTAAATACTGCTGGATCTTCAGGGTTTGCATATCCCACTGTAGGGAATGTCCCATCTGGCATCTCTTGACTTGGCACTGTATATACAGATTTAAATCCACATTCATCTAATACTCTTTGTACAGGGACTCTTCCTGTTCCATGTAATGGAGTATATACAATCTTATAATCTGCTTTATTTGAAATATCAGTTATAATCTGCTCAGTTTTTACAATATTCATATATTTATCATCTAAATCTTTCCCTACTATAGTTAATAAACCTTTAGACTTAGCTTCCTCTTTAGAGATAATTTTAATCTCTCCTAAATCTTTGATACTAGTTACACCATTTACTATTCCACTGGCATGAGGCTCTACACATTGAGCTCCGTCATTCCAATAAACTTTATATCCATTATATTCTACTGGATTATGTGATGCAGTTACTACTACACCTGCTTGAGTCCCTAATTCTCTTACTGCAAATGATAGCTCTGGTGTAGATCTAAGAGATTCAAATAAATATGCTGGAATGCCATTGGCAGCCAATACTAAAGCTGTATTCAATGAATATTCTACCGACCCAATTCTGCAATCATAAGCTATTACAACACCTTTTTTTCTTACAGCTTCTGCATCTACTTCTAATAAATACTTAGCAAACCCTTGAGTTGCTTTTCTTATCATATATTTATTCATTCTATTGATTCCGTTTCCTCTAATTCCTCTTAATCCTCCTGTACCAAATGCTAATTCAGTATAGAATCTTTCCTCTATTTCCTTTTCATCTCCTTTTATAGAAGCCAATTCTTCCCTATCCTCTATATCTATATATGGTGAATTTAACCATACTTCATATTCTTTCATATAATCTTTCATAATTCCCCCTCTGATTTTAATTTTTACTTCTAATAGATAATACTTTTTTTCCGTATTTTTTTCAAGTAAGATTTTTGATTCAAAACTACCCATTACTTATTTCCGACACTAATATTTGACTCGTAAAACACGAATTAAAAACTTAAAGACTTTTTATCACTAATTACACAAATTATCTCAGTTTTATAAAACCTAAACATCTACACGAAACTCCTCAAGAAAATATATAAATCTGTAGAACGCGGATCTCTTTCGAGATACACAGAAAGATCTCTGATCTACACAGATAACATGTTTTATTTTTGCTTAAGAGCTTAATCGAAATTTATAGTCGTTCTACTTCAGCAGTACTGTTTCTACAATGACAATTGTGACTTACTTATTAAGACCAGATGTTATTGCTTCGGTTTCTCTTTGACATCGTAATTTTCTTATAACTAGAAGAAAATTTCGTACTCGTCAATCGAGAAACCATAAAAAGGAAGAGTAAGGAAATCTTCTTGATCCTCTTTGGTTCGTTTTTCAAATCAAGCTGAGAAATGAACCCGTATTAAAGAGGGACTCTTTAGAACTTGTTTTACCACCAAGTTTAGACTAATTAAAGATTTTACTGCTATTGAACAGAAATTTTTATTTTTTGACACAGAGACTCACCGAGACCTAGATTAAAGTTCACTAAGGACAAGTGTTATCAACAAAAAAAGGTTGAAAAATTCAACCTTAGTTTTCTATCAATATAATTCCTCTTATTTCTTTTAGCTTTAAAAGGACATCTTCTGAAACTCTTCCTCTGTATAGAATTTGTTCTCCATATTCTTTAGAAAATTCCTCTTCTCCTTCTAATAACTTATCTATCTGAGAAGATCTATCATAAGAAAATTCTATCACTACATTTATTTTGGAGCTCCATTCTACTATTCCGGCTTCTTCTATAGCTAATTTTGCAGTTTTAGCGTAATTTCGAATAAGCCCTCCAGCCCCTAATTTTATCCCACCAAAATATCTAGTAGCTACTACCACTAAATTATCTAGATTCAATATATTTAAGATCTCTCCCATGGGCTTTCCTGCTGTCCCACTAGGTTCTCCATCATCATCGACCTTATAGTATTCTTGACCATTTTCCAAAACCTTATATGCACTGCAATTATGTCTTGCATCTGGATGTTTTAACTTTATTAGTTTTATAAACTCCTCTGCTTCACTCTTAGTAAAAATTGGCTTGATATATCCTATAAATTTAGATTTTTTTATCTCAAATTTTATTGTGCTCTCATTTTTTATAGTTTTCATGTTCTTTCTCCCTAAATTTACTAGGTAAATTTAATTTATATTTAATAGCTACGAGTCTTATCACAAACAGCACTATAAATATCCCATAAGCTAAATTTTCCCTTCCCAACATATTCTGATTGGCTAAAACTAAAAACCAATATAAAAGTCCTCCTACTGCACATAAGGCAGCATAAATATCTTCTTTCAGCACAAATGGGATTTCAGAAACCAATAAATCTCTTATTACTCCTCCTCCCACACCAGTCAAAGTTGCCATTACAGCAGTAGAAAATGGTCCTAAATTAGCGTTTACGCCTTTTTCAGCCCCAATTATTGTAAATGCTGCTAATCCTAACGCATCGGATATCATTATAAACCTTGAGATTTTTTTACTTCCCTCTAGTTTATTATGTAAAAAAAGATAACTAACTAATGATATAGCTATGGCTAAATATGCATCTCTCTCATTGAGTAATGATCCTGGGATCTCGTTTAAGAGCATATCCCTAAGAATCCCTCCACCTACTGCAGTGGTTACACCTAATACCGTTACCCCAAAAATATCTAACTTATATTTTAATCCCTTTAACATCCCTGATATAGCAAAAGCTATAATCCCTATATAATTTGTAATTTCAAAAAACATTTCTTTTTTACACTCCTAATCTTTTTTTATTCATTATGATATCATCGATATTACATAATATACATATTTAATATCTTTACCAAAAATTCAAATATTGGATCTATTATCTGCCATAAGATTCCTAGATAACTTAGTGCAATTATTATAAAAAATCCATATCTATCTAAGCTTTCGATTATATCTTTTATCCAGTCTCCTCCCAAACTCCAAAGAATCTTAGAGCCATCTAAAGGTGGGATAGGTAGGAGATTAAATATTCCTAAAACTAAATTTATTCTAATTAAATAACTTGTCGCCATACGAACTACATCATTTGTCGTGTATATTTCTGGAAAAAACTTAATTATACTAGCACCTAAAAAAGCTAAGGTAAAATTCACTACCACTCCAGCTATAGATACCATAAAAACACTAAATTCTCCCTTTCTTAAATTTCTATAATTTACAGGAACAGGTTTTGCCCATCCTATAACAAAAGAAGATCCCATTAAGATAAGGCCCATAGGCAATAGCATTCCCAAAGGATCTATATGTTTTATAGGATTTAGTGTCAAACGTCCCATTATCTTAGCTGTAGGATCTCCATTTAGATAGGCTATCATTCCATGGCCTAATTCATGTAATATTATCGACACCATCAGAACTCCTATCATAATAAGGATCATTGGTGTTTTAATTAAACGACCTATCATAAATACCAATAATAAACCTGCCAAACCTCCATAGAGAATCTTAGTCGATTTAGGCATATCCCTATTTACATATTTAAAATTTTCAAAAAACTCTTTCATACTTTAACTCCTCTTTATTTTCACTTTATCTTTATCTTTCCTTTTTCATTTATAAAATATTCATCTCCTACCCTTATTCCCTCACCCTTATTTAGTATTGTCTCTATAGCATTTGGGTAAGCTTTCTTTAATTCTTTGTTTTTCATATCATAGGATGTAACTATATAGTCTAACCTATTTATTCCGTTATCTTTCAATAAAAGAAGGTCTCTTCTTTCTAATTTTTTATTCAAAAATAATACTTTGTTAGGAATACTCCTATAGTTTACCCATTTCAAATCTAATTTTTCTATTCTCTGAGATGGTACTAAAAATATTAAAGGAATTATCCCTAAAGATATATACCAGTATCTTCTTATTTTTTCCCTTTTAAAAAGGATGAATAACAATATTATAACATATAGAAAGATATATAATAATAAGGAGATTCTATCATAAAATGCCAAAGTCAAAAATGGAATTTTAGAAAACATATCTATTATAAAAATCAAAATTTTGTAAAGCATATACCCAATTGGAATCAATATTTTTTCTAGTCCTACAAAGGACAGTAGGAGAGATATAAATAACATAAGCACTGTAGCTGAACCCATTGGAATAACTATTAAATTTGGTATAAAGGAAAACAAGGGCAATACTCTAAAATAATATAAAAATATAGGTATCAAAATAATTTGAATGGAAAAACTCAGTATAAGAAATTTAACAATATTATATTTCATTATTTTTTTAGGTAGGAACTCTCCTAAATGTTTTTTGACTTTGGGATCTAAAAATAATATTCCTACAAGAGCTAAGTAGGACATCTGGTAAGAAATACTCCTAATAGCATAGGGATTAATAACATTAGAAACTATAAAAGCCACCATCAATGCTTTTATCATCTCCCTTTCCTCATAAAAAATTTTAGCAGCCAAATATAATATTCCCATAATATAGGCACGCTGAACAGATGGAGTAAATCCTACCCCATAACAATAAGCTGTAAGAATTACTCCTGCCAACCAATATCTTACCTGATAGGGAAGCCTTTTCAATATTGTCAATATAGACAATATTATTATTCCTATATGAAGCCCTGATATTACAAGAATATGAGAAGTTCCTGTATAGTTAAATTTTTTTCTTATCTCTTCAGATATTCCCTCTTTTCTTCCCAATAAAACAGCCTTAATGAAGTTTTGAAATTCATAAGAAAACTCAGATCCTACTTTATCTGCTCTATTATTTAAAAAATCTCTGATCCTAGTCTCTATTTTTTCTTCTTTTAAAATAGATATCTCTACCCTATTTTCTTCTATTTTTCCTGCTCTTCCTAGAGTATTGTATGATCCCTCCTCTAAAAACTTATCCAAAATAGGATAATAGCTAGTTTTTAAATATTTCCCATCGACTTTTATTATCTTAGCTCTATCTGATATCACTTCCATTTGAAATTCATATACTCTATTTTCACTCAATTTTTCCATGGTTCTTGTACTATAATTTATATATAAAAATATCGTCATCCCTATCAAAATCAGTACTAACATCTTTTCTTTTTTCTTAATATAAACTCCTAAAATAAACAAAAGGGAACAAAGCAAAGCTCCCTCCCCTCCTACAAGATTGACTATAGATACAAATATTACATTTAAAAAAAATATCATATTTATATCCATAAGATCTCCTCCTCATCTTAATATTTTATAGCTGTAATAGCCTGATATAAGTCTAAAGCATAAGTATCTGTCATTCCACAGACAAAATCAGAGACTAAGTGCAATTCATTGTATAATTTATTTTCTGTGTCTGGATATTTTTTCATTAAAAATCTATAATTACTAGATATTAATCGAAATAATTTTTGTTCCTTGGTCCCTATTATATCTCTATTAGGTGAGGCTACTGCATCTGTAAACTCTTTGAGCAAAACTCTGATTATTGCATCTCCTGCTACCTCTAATTTTATTACTTCTTTCTCACTTATCAATATTTCTAAAAGTTCACGGAAAGCATATTCTACCCAGGATGCCTTTGAATTCTTGAGGAGTTCCCCCTTATAATTTCCTTCCATAATTTCATCATAATACTCTATAAAAGTATCTATAACTGAATCCATCATAAAATTTTGTAATTTTTTTCTAGTTACTTGGATAGCAATCTCAAAAGGTTTTGGATAATCTAAATCAACTTCTATAACCTCTAGACTCTTCAATATTTCTTTTTCTTTTTCACTGGTTATATCACAATATTTAAATAATTTTTCTTTTATAATACCTAATCCTAAAACACCTTTTTTACAGCCATCCTCAATATCTGCTATTGTATATGCAATATCATCTGCTGCTTCTAATAAATAAACCAGTGGATATCTTGCTGTTTTGCCATCTTTATTTTTTATTTCTAAAGAATCAAATATTTTTTTAAATGATTCCTTCTCACTAGAAAAATATCCAAATTTTTTATAACTAGGATCTTCATTTGTTTTACATCCCTCTGTGGAAGATCTAGGATATTTTATTATTGTAGCCAAAGTTTGAAATGATAGATTAAGTCCATTTTCATCTCTTAGATATTGGAGTTTTTTTAGGAGTCTAAAAGCTTGAGCATTTCCTTCAAACTTTTCAAAGTCATATCGTTCTTCCATTGACCAAAGATGTCCATAGAAATCAACATTATTTTCAAATTTTTCTTCAAAATATTTAGTATAAAAGTCATGAATGATAAATTCTCCATAATGACCAAAAGGAGGATTTCCTATATCATGTACTAGAGATGCTGCCTTTAAAATACTTTCTATCATACCTTTTTTCCCTTTTGGTAACTCCTCCATCTCTATGAGCTTTTTCTCCACTTTACTTCCTATTATTTGTGCTATTGTAGATACTTCTATAGAATGAGTCAGTCTTGTCCTAACAAAATCATTACTCTCTAAAGGGTATATTTGAGTCTTATTTTGTAACCTCCTAAAAGCCGAACTAAAAATAATCTTGGAAGAATCTTTCTTTAATTCCTCCAATTGGTTTTCTATATCTTTATCCCTAAAATATTTTACATCCAGTAATTTTTCCCATTTCATAGTATACATCCTTTTATAAATTCTATTTTATTAAAACCTTGTTCCTCTCAAATGATCTCCATACTGATTTTTACCGCTTTCCCCCTCTTTAGCCATTAAGATAAGAAACCATATCCAACCTACTAATGGAATCAATATAATCAATTGCATCCATCCACTTTTTCCTATGTCATGTAATCTTCTTATGGCTACTGCAACCCCTGGAATCAATATAAATAACGCATATATTCCTGAAAATATACTATTTTCAGGAGAAATCATTTGTTCCGCCATAGCCAACCCTATATTTATTGCAAAATTGACCAATATAAATGTCCAATATTCCCTTCTGTCAGACCTCCCTCCAAAATTTTTCCATTTTCTCAACACATCTAAATAATAATTCATCTGTTCCCTCCTTTTTTATTTATATATTTAATCTACCAAAAACCTTGTTTTTCTCCTTTAAAATCAAAATATAGAAATTACTTTTATTAAAATTTACATTATTTTTTCTGTATCATACTATTACTTTATTTTAAATACAATGTCAACAAAACTAAATATTCTTTTTGGAAGATTTTTATTTATAGAGTATAATTTTATTAAAAAAATATTTTTAGGGAGGAAAAAAGATGTATCAAGGGCAATTAGTACGATTGAGGGAATACCGAAAGGAAGATATAGAAAAAGCTAAGGAGTTTTTAAATGATTTTGAGGTAAGAAAAAATTTGCAGATCGGAGTGCCCTATCCATACACATTAGAAGATGAGGAAAAATGGTATAGTAATGTCAGTGCTGTAAAAGATACTTATACATTTGCTTTGGAAACTCTAGAAGGTCTATATATTGGAGGATGTGGAATAAATCAGATCGATTGGAAGAATAGAAAAGCTGTTATCGGAATATTTATAGGAGATAAGGAATATTGGAGTAAGGGCTATGGAAGCGATGCCATAAATACCTTGGTTAAATTTATATTTGAGGAGATAAATGTCAATAAAATAGCCCTATGTGTCTATTCTTTCAACGAAAGAGCTATTAAATGTTATGAAAAATGTGGTTTTACTCGAGAAGGTGTTCTAAGAGAGGAACTTTTTAGACAAGGAAAATATCACGATGAAATTTTGATGAGTCTACTTAAAAGAGAATATTATAAATAAAAACCTTTTTTTCTGTTATGAATCATACAAAATTTATAGAGATTTTTTGACATCTATTAATTTACATCCGAGTTTTAACAAAATTTAGTATAAATTTATATTCTCTCCTAACTATTAGAAACACTATCTAGTAATTGAGAAGAGGTTTTTTTTAATAGAAAGACGAAAAATATTAATGTAAAAAAAATCATATCAGTGGTGAAGTTTAAAAAATTCCTCTCTAGACACTACCTCTACCATTTTTCCCTCCCAAAATATCATTCCCTGCAAATACCATTGAAGCAAGGGATAGTGCTACCAATAGTGCTCCACTTGTTTTAAAGATCGTCAATTTTTCTCCTAAAAACAAACAACTGGAAATTAATGATATTACCGGGATTAGGTTTAAGTAAAGCGATGCTATACTCATATCTATTTTTTTTAGCCCCCTAAAGTAAAAATAATAGGCAAACGCAGATGAGGGAAGTGCCAGTAAGATTATCTGTAAACTCACCATATACCAGTTTAAATCCAAACTTATTTTAGGGATCTCTGTAAATAAACCTGGAATAAATGCCCAGCTCGCAAATAACATCTGGTAGGCTATAGCTATTAAGTTTGGACAATCCGAGTTATATTTCTTAGAAATATATGTGTAGAATACCCAGGAACAGTTGCTCCCAAATATCAGCAAATATCCTAATAAACTTCCATTTAAGTATCTTGTTTCCAAGCTATCTGCCACTGTTAATCCTATTCCTAGAATAGAAAGTCCAAAGGACAAAACTAAGAACGGTTTCACCCTTCTACCATTTAAAACTATATCAACAGCTAGAGTAAATATAGGAATTATACCTAAAATTATACCAACTATAGAAGCTTCCAGATATTTGAGAGATAGTGTTTCTAAGAAATAATACAGACTAACACCAGTCAAAGCCTTGATAACCAATGGGGTTATCTCTTTTTTCTCTATCTTGATTGAAACCTTTTTATGCCATGCTATAAAAAACAATGTCAATGCTGCTATAAAGAACCTAAAGAAATTAATTGTCATAGGTGGGATATCCCATATAAGATTCTTCAATACTACAATGGAACCTCCCCATAATATAGCACTTACCAGTAGATCTATGTGTCCACTGAGGAGTTTATTATTCATAGAACCTCTTCTAGATGTCCCACAGAAGGAATGACCTTATGTGCATTTCCTTTCAAATCATCTTGAACTCCTACACCAGACAAAACTCCAATTGATTTTATTCCTGAGTTTCTTCCAAATTCCATATCGCATATGGTATCCCCTACCATCAATACTTCATCTTTCTTTAGAGAGAATTTTAAACAAAATCTTTCAAATAGTTCTGGATGAGGTTTTTTTTTGTTGTTCCATCATCTGTACCTATATAATCAAAGTAATGGTAAATCCCTGTCATTTTTAGTGAGAATTCTGTTGACTCCTTTGTATCGGCAGTTGCTACTCCCAGGTATGTTCCCTTATTCTTAAGGGATCTTAAGATCTCTTCCACTCCATCTATTATCTCTATCTCAATGCCCTGGGCTACACTATGAAAATTAAATCTTTCCTTCACATATCCCCTAAATTCATCTATCTCTAACTCAACTATATTTCTTAGAGCTTCATACCAAGCGTCAGCAATCTCAAAGACTGTTTTTGTTGCCAGCAATCCCCTCCCATCCACTTCGTGACCTGAAATACCAATCTTCAGAAAAAGCTTTTCTATAAGAGCTTCTCCTCCATCTATATTATATTTTTTAAAAATGTCTCCAATGATATTTTTACTTATCGATATCCACATAGAACCAAACTTTATCAAAGTTCCATCCTTATCAAATAAGATTCCTTTAATTTTCATTGCCTCTCCTCCATCTTTTCTAATACTTGTTTCCAGTTAAATACTTCTTTTTCTTTTTTCCCAAAGTAAACTGGGTTAATATAACCTAAGAAATCTCCTTTCACATTCCTAATTTCTGCCCTTACCCAACTGTAATTACCTTCTAAGCAAAGGTTAAAATTTACCTCTCCATCTTTGATAAGTATCCTTTTTTCGGTTGTCTTTCCATCTATAATCAATAGTATCTCTATTTCTTCCACTATTTCCCTTACTGAAATTTGATATTTTAGATTTCTTTCAAATACCTCTTCTCCTGGGTAGTAAATTTTTTCACCTATTATTTCAGGGAAAAGTTTTACATCCCTTGAAACATAGATCCTTCCCATTTTTACCGCTTTCAGTACCTCATTTGCACTTAGGTTTTCTGAGAGAACATATGTTCCAGGGTCTCCATATAGTGATGGTTTGTTTGAACCTTTATATCTTTCCGTTGGTAGGAGGTGACAATCACTTCCCCCTACCCCATATATTTTATATCCCTCGTTCCAAAGAATATCTATTACATTCAAGGCCTTCTCTGTGGATGATGGGCTCGAAGAAAAAGTTGGATCGCAGCATATTTCAAGGGTATCTATCTTTTCTAGGTTCAAATCCTCAAATTGCCAGTGCCACGGATCCATCATCGAGTGATTTATGCTACATAGAGCTTCCTGCTCCTTAGCCCTATCCATTATCTCTTCCACATAATCCAGGTCCATCTCTCTTTCAATTGGCAGTACCCTTTCGTCCTTTGCTCCCAATATGTTAAAGTGTCCCATGGGACTTGTTACTTCAACCCCAGGAATAACAAGAACTTCCCCAGATTTAAAACCAGTATTTAGCATGTTGTGATCAGTTATCACGAAAAAATCCATATCCTGAATATTCTGTGCCATATCCATAGCTATTGTAGGACTCATATGCCCATCTGATAGTTGTGTATGTGTATGAAAATCACCCTTATACCATCTTCTTTTATTTGAAAGGATATTTTGATAATTATACTTTAACTTTAGCCTGTCGGCACTACTTTCATGGTCTGTCCATCCATCGTCTAATCTAAGAATTTCACCTTCAAATACCTCAGCATCTTTTTCTATCTTAACTATGCAAATCACCTTACCCTCTCTTTTTCCTTGCACAGGTTCAAAATTTATAAAGATAAACTCCCATTCTCCTGAGGGAAGTTCCCCTGGATAAGTTCCCACGCTTGTAAAAGATTTTTTTTTTGAAAGAAGCACCTTTTCAGGCGCCCTCCCATTAACATATTGTACCCTTAAAGTTCCAGCTGGATCCTTTATAAAGATATTTACATGACCATTATCTACATTAAATTCAAAGACTATATTTTCTTTTATTCCTTCTATTAAAACCTTTTCCCTTAAGACCTTTGAGGAATTTAATTCTTTTCTTAGTTTCATTACTCCTCCACTATTTTTTTAAAATCTTATTAAGGTCTCTTTGAGCTCTCTTTGCTGCTTCATCCAGAGCTACCTTTGCAGGAATGTTTTCAAGTTCTACCTTGTCAGCTGCAATCTTTAATGCATCTAGAATCTTCCCCTTTGTAGGATCAAAGAAATCCGGTGATCCTGTATTGGCTTGAATTAACGGTACTAACGCTTGAGGATTCTTCTCTACATATGCCTTATACTCCGATGTATCCTTTGCCGATTGTCTAACTGCAATATATCCAGTATTCATAGACCACTTTGCAGTTACCTCTGAACTTGTCAGATATTTCATAAATGCAAATGCCGCTTCCTTCTCTCTTTCCATAGTCCCCTTAGGAATGACAAGTACTTGGGCTCCAGCCTGAGGTTTTGCCAAATTCCCCTTCCATCCTGGCTGAGGTGCTGCTGCAAGTTTGGTGAAATTTAGATCTCCCTGGTCTCCAGCTGAACCTGTGTATCCTAAAGTTCTATCCTGAACTACATCATCTATTGTTTTGTACCAGTATGCCCAACCTTGTCCACCTGCGTGAATTCTCATAATCTCGTCTTCGTGTATCCACTTTCTAAATTGATCCCATACTTCAACCCACTCTTCAGAATTAATAGCTACCTTTGTTCCATCTTCATTGAGGTATTTTGCTCCATTACTTAATGATGCATCTATTAGGTTATTGTGTCCCCACATAGGTTCCCATCCAAAGTACACTGTTTTCCCATTTTCCTTCTTTGTAACAGCTTTAGCCACCCTGCTTAGTCCCTGCCATGTTTTAAGATCCTCTAGAGTAAATCCATTCTCCTCTAATACCTTCTTGTTATAGTAAAGAATCTGTGTTGTACCATAAGCTGGAAGTCCGTAGATTTTCCCTTCGTATGTTACCTGTTCTCTAAATGCTCCTATTAGATCATCTAAATTAAACCCTGGATCCTTTTGGATCATCTCGTCTAAACCTTCAGTTAAATCTCTCTTTCCTATATTAAATGCTTTTTCTGAGTTTAAAAGTACTACTGCTGGTGCGTTATTTGCCGCCATTGCTGCTTGTAGTTTTTGAAAAGTTTCACTGTAACTTCCTTGAACAATTGCCTTTACCTCATACTTATCTTGACTTGCATTAAAATTTTCTATATTTTTCTGCATGTTTTCTCCAAGTTTCCCACCTAAACCAAACCAGTATTCGATGACTACCTTACTTTTCCCTTTTATTTCCTTCTTTCCACAACCAGTGAACGACATTATTAAGATCACTAACATGAGTAACATCTTTTTCATCTTATCCTCCATATATATCTCTCTTACTTTATTCTTTTACTCCACTATCCGCTATACCATTTATGAAAAACTTTTGAGTAAAAACAAATATAATAAGTAGTGGCATCACCGCTATTGTACTTCCTGCCATTATTTGAGACCAATTAATCCCATATGCACCATCTTGTATAAAAAACTGCCTAAGTCCTATTGATATTAAACTACGTTCTGGGCTCTTAATTATTAGTGATGGCCACAAATAACTATTGTAATTTGTTATAAATGTAATTAATCCAAATGTAACAAAACTTGGTTTCGTTATTGGAAAGACTATCTTCCAAAGTATAGTCCACTCACTTGCACCATCTATCCTAGCTGCCTCTATCAAACTCTCATTTACCTTTAAGAATGTTTGTCTAAATAAAAATATTCCAAATATACTAGCTGCATTGGAAAATATTAATCCTGTATATGAATCTAAAAGATTCATTCTAGCTAAAATTATGTAACTTGGAACGTATGTCACTGCTGTTGGTAACATATATATCCCCATAATAATGGCGAAAAGTATGCCTCTGCCCTTAAATTTAAACTGAGTTATAGCATATGCAAACATCGCTGAGTTTATTGTCAAAATAAACGTTATTATAATTGCTGTGAATCCACTATTAAATAAATACATTCCAAATGGTGCTGATTTAAAGGCATCCACAAAACTAAACCACTGGGGTACATCAGGGATTATTTTAAACGGTTCATTCCATATTTCATAGTTTGTCTTTAAAGAGCTCGAGATCATCCAGATGAATGGAAATATCATTGCCAGGCTCATCCCTATCAAACTAATGTGTTTAAAAATCTTAACTGGGTCTATATCGATAGACATTTTACCGAGTTCCCTCTTTAAGTTTATCTTTTTTTTTAATACTTTTTCTCGTTGTAATACACCTACATTATCCATAATATAACCTCCTTTTAATAGTAAACCCATTTTTTTGCCATAATTAAGTTTATAATTGAGAGCAGCATAGTTATCATTAGTATAATTATAGATATTGCCGTTGCTCCTCCAATATCAAAGTTTTCAAAGGCTCTCTGATAATAGAGATAAAGAAGCGTTCTTGTACTTCCTGCAGGACCTCCTTGAGTCAGTATTTGTATTTGATCATAAGCCTGAATGGAATTTATCATATTCACCACTATTAAAAAAAATGTGGTCGGAGATATTAGAGGCAAAGTTACATTCCAAAATTGCCTAAAAGAACTTGCTCCATCAACCTTTGCGGCTTCATAGAGAGTTTTAGGAACCCTCTCCAATGCTCTTAAATAAAATATCATTGTCCACCCTAACCCTTTCCAAACTGTTACTATTATCACAACTAGCATCGCCCACTTAGAGCTATGTGCCCACTCTAGCGGCTGTAGCCTTAATAATTCAAACAAATGATTTACTAATCCATTTTCCGGTTCGAAAAACCAAGACCAGACAATTGAAACTGCAACAGTTGGTGTTATCCACGGAGAAAAAATAAAAGCCTTGTAAAAACCACTTCCACAGAGCTTTTCTTTAAGCAACAATGCTACCATAAGCCCTAGGAAAATTGTAGGAACAACCACCCCTGCTGAGAAATAAAATGTGTTAAAAAATGCCTTATAAAATTCTGCATTCTTTAAAAGATCTGCATAATTTTCAAATCCAACTATGTTATAATCCGGCGACATATAATCCCAATCAGTAAAACTTATACACAAACTTGCTAACATTGGAAGCACCCAAAATATCAAAAGTGGAATTATTGCCGGTAGAAGATAAAGAACTATCTTAATTTTTTTTTTAATTTTTTCATTATTCATTCTTTCCTCCTTCATTCATTTGATTAAATTATAAGCTATTCGTGTAAAACATATATAAAATTTGTGTAAAGAACACGTAAATAAGCTATTTTCACATTACCCTTTCTCTTGGTGGTTTCAAGAAGAACCTCGCATGGAAAAAACTTGATTTTTTCCCACCTAAATTTTTTAATAACTCTTGGAAATAGCTTGTTCTTAAAAGTATTTCTAAAGCATACCCTAAATGTAAAAAAACCAAAAACATCATCTCTCTTGGTTACAAAAAAGACTTTTTCATTAATTTAAAAGGTGATGTTTTAGATAATAATTCTCAAATTTTAAAATATATCGAACGTTATCTAATGAGGCCTGCTATTGCTGAGTACAAAATAACTAAATTTGAAGAGAATCAAGTCACATTTTGGTATATTGACGTTGCCACAAAAGAAAAAATATTTCTTACTCTTCCATTATTTAAATTTATCAGTAGACTAATTCTACATATTAATCCTAAAGGGTTTAAAGTCATTCGAAGATGTGGATTTTATACTAGAAATATCAAAGCAAACCTTAAATCTCAAATTAGATGTTTTTTTAAAGAAAATTCTTTCAAAGAAGCTTATTTTTTAAGTTCCTTTTTACATACGTTTTTTTATTCATTTTTTTTAAAGTTCTTTTCCCTCCGAAAAATTCTTTATTTTTTTACTAAACTTTAGTTTTTTTTACCAATATTCAAATTTATAATGGCTGTATAATCTTAATGGGGGGATTTGAAAATAAATTAAATAAAAAAGCATACAAAATCTGATATCATAGGAATTGACTAGAAACTCATGATGGAGGTTTTGTATGCACAGTAATAATATCATTAATTTATTAAAATTGGAAGGCGTTAGATTTATCAACTTAGAGGAACAAGGAGAGACAACTATACTATTTTTTAAAAGGATTGATAACCGTATGCTTTGTGAATGCGGCTGCTCTAAACTCCATATTCATGATTGGAGAAAGCAAACGTTAGTTGATTTACCCTTTCATGGGAAAACAGTTAAACTTGTAGTCTCTAAACAAAGATATCGTTGTCTTGATTGTGGTAAAAGAATCTCTTCAGCATTATCATTTGCTGAGAAACACAAAAGAATTACATGTAGAGCCATTCAATATATCATAACCAAATTGAAAAAATTAAATTTTAAAGATACATCCCTAGATTTAGGAATAAGCACTACTACTGTTATGCGGTATTTCCATAAAGAGGCTGATTTTGAAGTTAAAGATTTAAAGTCTCCAAAAGTTCTTCATATAGATGAATTTAAAGGTACCAGTGACGCTGGAAAGTATCAAGTAGCTCTTTGTGACGGAGATACAAATAAACTTTATGATGTACTAGCTGACAGAAATCAGGCGACTTTAATAAAATATTTTAAAAAATTAACTACAAAGCCTGAAATTTGCGTAATAGATATGTGGTTGCCATTTAAAAGAGCTATTAATAGAACTTGGAAAGATACAGTAATTATTGCTGATAAATTTCATTATGTTCGACAAATTCAATGGGCGATAAAATCAATTAGAATAAAGGCTCAAGAACATTCAAAAGAGAATAAAAAACTAAAAAAATATTGGAAATTATTCGCTAAAAACGCTAATAGCTTAACAAAAAATCAAACATGGAGATTAGAAAAATTAGTTAGTTTAGACGAGGACCTAAAAGAAGCTTACTTCATAAAGGCTTATTTCGATAGATATGTAACTGGAAACAAAGGGGAAGAAGCACATAATAAATTTGATGATTGGATTGATCTGGTTCAGATATCTAAAATACCAGAAATAAAAAACTTAGAAAAAACTTTTGAAAACTGGTATTCAGAAGTTGTAGCATCATTCTATTATGAAAAAACTAATGCATTAGCAGAAGGAATAAACAATCGAATAAAAGTGATAAAAAGACAATCTTATGGGATCAGAAAATTTGAAAATCTAAGGAATTTGCTTATGTTAAGAATTTCCTAATCCCCCCACAATTGACAAAGAGCCTTTATAATTTCCTATACAATAAAAAAAATCTACCGAGTAGACAGTCTGTCTACTCAGTGGATTTTTTTTCATAGGTATATAATTCTAAAAATATTCTTTCTACCTTCTGCTTTTCCCCTTTACTATTACATCTATTAACTCTATTTTCTCATCTAAAATAACTAAATCTGCTGTGTATCCACTAGCTATTCTTCCATATCTATCATCTACCTTCACTGCTTTAGC
>NZ_JBATVM010000124.1:0-12025 GCF_049671765.1 Psychrilyobacter sp. | reverse complement strand
GGATATCCAAGTGTAGGTAAGTCAAGCTTCATCAATAAAGTTTCGGCTGCTAAATCAAAGGTTGCAAACTATCACTTTACTACTCTATCTCCTAAACTAGGCGTTGTAAGAGTAGGAGATAACAGATCATTCTTAATGGCTGATATTCCTGGACTTATCGAAGGTGCCCATGAAGGTGTAGGATTAGGAGATAAATTCCTAAAACATATTGAAAGATGTAAGATGATCTACCATGTAGTAGATGTATCTGGTATCGAAGGAAGATCTCCTGAAGAAGATTTCAATAAAATCAACAATGAATTAGAAAAATTTAGTAAGAGATTAGCTGGTAAAAAACAAATAGTTTTAGCTAACAAAATGGACCTATTATATGATATGGAAACATATGAAAACTTTAAGATCCATATGGCAGCAAAAGGAATCGAAGTATTTCCTATATCTGTAATTCTTAATGATGGATTAAAAGAAGTAGTGAACAAAACTTGGTCACTATTAGAAGAGATTCCTCGTGAAGAGTTAGAAGAAGAAACAGATGTACTTAATATCTTAAAAGCTATTGAAGATGAAAAACCTGATTGGCATGTAGAAGTAGACGAAGAAAATGTTTTCGTTGTTACTGGTAAAATTGTAGAAAATGTACTTAATACTTATGTATTTAATGATGATGAAGCTATTGTAAGTTTCGTCCATGTATTAAAAAACTTAGGATTAGAAAATCAACTAATCAAAGCTGGTATCGAAGAATGGGATACCGTAAGAATTGAAAATGTAGAATTTGATTATATTGTCTAATTAAATATTTTTCACATATAAATATAAAAAGATCTGAGAAATTCTCAGATCTTTTTATATTTAATGAAGTTTTCAACCCTAAGCATTTCATCTTTTTTTATCTCTCCTATCTTCTTTATCTCTTTGCCATCTCAAGTATTCTAGATTTTCTACCTTTGTAGATCCATCCTCATAGGTAGTAACCACAATTGTATTACCTTCTTTATATTCTACAGAGATAACTTTTTTAGCAGGCTGAAAGTTACTGCAACCAATAAAAATAATAGATATTAATAATATCATTAAATATTTTTCTTATATCTTTTAATTAAAATTTCGTACCGAATCTAACTCCTACAGATAATTCATTTTTAGAAACAGAATCTTTCATCCCATCTGTTGCAGTCCATGTTTTATAAGCAACATACGGAGTTATATTAGCGTCACCTAAATTAGCTCTATATTGCATTTCTGGTTTAACATACATATCAGCAGAATTATTTGCCCCTTGTAATAGTGAATAAGCTTCTAATCCAAATTCAGTTGTGAAATATACGTTGCCTGTAATTTCTCTTTCATAACCTAAATACTGCTCAATTGAGAATGCAAATTTATTATCTTTATCAATTTTTCCATTGAATACATCATTTGCATAAGAATCATTTTTCTCAGTTCCTGCGAAATCGAAGTAAATATCTCCATACATTGACCATAAACCTTCAGTTCCTAATTTTCTATAGTTAGAGATGTCTAATTGAAATGCAGTAGTTTCAGAAATTCTATCATAAGCTATGATAGGACTAATATCCATAGCAAATCCATAATATGTAGTTGAAATTTTTGGATTAAATTTAAATAATTTTTTAGTCGTATTATCTCTTGCACTAGGGTTCGAAGCATTAGATGTATACATTTCTGTTTTATCATAGCCAAAAGCTACACTTGGTACGAATGTCCACTCTTTACCCATCATATCAAAAGTTCCACCTTGATAATCTAATCCAAATTCAGTATCCCAACCTTCGTTAGTCTTATTCCAATTTTTATCAAAGTTATAATCTCTATCAACGTCATAGATAAATCCTAATTTACCCATACTAACTTTCCCTTTTCCAACTGTCCACTCTATTTTATTAGCACTGTTTGCGTAATTATCAGGACTTGTACCTGTATACCCTTTAACATCTTTATTTTTATCTGATCTTCCAGGACCTTGATTCATTATAACTTTTACTTCTCCAGCATATGAACCACTAAATCCAGCATCTCCAGTTTGTCTAGTCGCTACTAAACCTTCTATTGCACTTGAATCAGTAATTGTACTAATTTTTGCTGCTCTTTCAGCAGTCATAGCTGGTGCATCTGCTGCAAATGTTGTAGCTCCTAATACTAATATTCCTGCTAATAATAATAATTTTTTATTCATTTTTTCCTCCTAAAATAATTTTAAATTCGTTTTTTACTTCCCATTAAACTCTTTTCTGGTTGAAAATATTTCTCTTTGTCCTGATATCAGTGTAGTTTAGTAATTATTAATAGTCAATAGCCGTAATTTTCACATTTATTAAAAGAGAATTAATATTCTATTATTTACCCAGTATTAATAATGAAATAATAATAATAAAAAACCTCAAACATTAAAAATTAATAATCTTTAATGTTTGAGGTTGCTATCTATTTGTTATAACTTTTATGAAATTTAGATGTCAAATACCATTTATAGATACGATTTCTACAAGAGTGAAGTAATTGACCTCTATCTACATCATTTTAAAGCTTTATTTATCTTTTATCTTTCTTCCTGTCTTCTCGTTCTTGTCTTTCTTTCATTTTCATAAAACCTAAGTTTTCTACTTTAGTCGTCCCATCTTCATAGGTAGTCAATCTTATATTTTCTGTCTGTTTATCTTCTACCGAAAGAATTTTTTTATATGGTTCTAAATTACCACAACTTATAAAAAACGTCGATATTATTAATAGTATCAATAATTTTATTTTTGTCATAATATTTCCTCCATAGGTAGCTACAATTATTATTATTAAAAAATTTAATGTAGATTAGGAGGTCTATTAAACCCTGTCAAAAACTTCACTCTTATTTAAAATATAGCATACATTTTACAAAAATTAATATATGGTGTTTTAAAAGAACTTATTTTATTAAAATAAGTTCAGCTTTTAATTCAAAAACTACCCCATAAGTATTTCTAATTTATTTTAAATAATAATAAAATTTTAAACTTTAATTAAAAGGGATTGATCACTCAACCCCTTCAATTATAATTTTATTTTAAAGTTTCATTTTAATGATTTCTTGTTACAATTTACATTTTTCTTGAAAAACATTCATTATAGTTTTGAAATTACATTGCGTATGAAAGTCCTAAAGCTGCATAACCTTGTGTACCAAAGTTAGAAGTATGAACTTTTGTATCATCTTTTGTTGTCACACCAAGTTGTCCATATGTGCTAAAGTTATTTGTCCATTTATGATTTAACTTCATATATGTTTCTGTCTCAACAACAAGTTTTTCATTTGAGTGCATTTGATTATCTTTATGATTATATTTAACAGGCGTTGCACTAGCTTCTGTATGGAAGTCTAATGTACAAGCTTCATCAGCTGATGTATATAAATTATAATCATAGAATAAAGCAGTGTATAAAGCCGATTCTGTAGCAGCTCCACTAGTAGTAGTTACAGCTCCTTTAAACTCAACTTCTGTAGAGAAACCATATCCTAAAGTCCATTCCATATCTATATCATAAGCAATCTTTTGGATATCATCTGAATTCCCAAGCTTTGCATCATGTTTTGTAACTCTTTTATATAAAAATTCTAAGTTTGCATCTGCAGTATCTGCACCGATATAACTTGAAAAATCAATATTTGGTCTGTATGAATAAGTTCCTGCATTTGAACCTTCTTTATACATTCTAACTCTTTGACTTAATCCTAATTCTGTATTTCCGATAGTTCCATTGTCATAACTCATGTCAAATCTAAAGTTATCTTCATCTTTTTTATCTTTTCCTGGAAAAGCCATAAATGTTCTTGTTCTTAAAGCTACAGATAATTTATCTGTTAAGTTTAATCCGATTTCATTTTCTAATCTCATTTGTTTATCATCTTTAGATTCAGTATCACTATATGCTTTAAATTCTTGATTCCAATAACCTGTAATATTTTCTTTTGGTGCCATTACATCTTTAAATCCATCCAAAAAGTCTCTTGCACCCTCTGCTGCGAATGATGTAGCTCCTAATGCTAAGATACCTGCTAATAATAATATTTTCTTGTTCATGAATTTCCTCCCTAAAATAAATAAAAATTTGTTTAAAAATTTCTTTCCTAATTATCGGATCGGCTGGCTTTCTCCAACGAATTCTTACTATCAGTTTAAATTAGTAGCCTATAATAGTCAATAGCCTTTTATATAAAGGTCTAAAAAGAGAATTTATATTCTATTATAATTATATTAAAAATAAAGATTCTTTGAATTTTAAAAAATCCATTATTAATAATTAATAATTTTTAATATCACTTTTTTGAAAAAAATCGTACTAAAACCCTTATTTTTTTTATATTTTAGAACACTTTTAAAATTAAAAATTATTAATTTTAAAATAAAAAGAACTTTGTGCTAAATAATAAAACTTTTTTTTATATAAATTAAAAAATATGAATTTTTTTATACTATTATGATATTTTTTAAGATGCTAGCTGAAATATAACTAATTTAACAGAAAAACTTAATTTAACCTTTCAGTATAAAACTATATTTAATATATGGTATAATTTAAGAAAAAATGGAGGTATTATTTTATGAAAGGCGTCGTTATCTTGGGTCCTACTGCTGTAGGAAAAACAAGTTTATCTATAAAATTAGCAAAAAAATTAAATACAGAAATAATCTCAGCCGATTCTGCACAAGTCTATACTGGTATGGATATAGGTACAGCAAAGGTCAATTTAGAAGAAGCGCAGGGAATATTTCATCATATGATTGACATCTTAGAACCCATAAAAAAATACAATGTAGGAGAGTTTCAAAAAAGGGTAAATACCATCTTAGAAAAATTTGAAAATGACAAAAAAATACCGATATTAGTAGGAGGAACTGGATTATATATAAATTCTGTAACCAATGGTTTAGCAGAGCTGCCTCAGTCAGAACCTGAGCTTAGAGAAACCCTTGAGAGCAAGAGTGCAGAAGAACTCTACAAAGAACTAGAAAGAATCGACCCTTGTGCAGCCAAAGATATCCATCCCAATAACAAACGTAGAGTAGAGAGGGCTGTAGAAATTTTTCACCTCACAGGAGAAAAATTTTCTGTTATAAGCAAAAGAAATATCAAGAGAAATAACTTTGATTTTATTAAAATAGGTCTAGAAAGAGATCGAAACAATTTGTATGAACGAATAAACTTAAGAGTGGATCTTATGGCCCAAGGAGGTCTAATAAAAGAAGTTAAGAAACTCTATACTATATATGGAGAAAATTTGAGAAAAATTAATGTTATAGGATATAGTGAAATTATAGACTTTATTAAAAATAGAATAACTTTAGAAGAAGCACTCCTTCAAATAAAACAAAATTCTCGTCGATATGCCAAAAGACAATTTACATGGTTTAAAAATGACCCTGATGTCACCTGGTTTGATGTTGAAAAAATGAGCGAAGAAGCGATTTTAGAAGAGATACTAAAATTAATGAAATAATAACAAAAAAAAAGGTTATAAACCACACTAGTTAGTTGATATTTTATTTTTAGTGTGCTATCATTGTAATGATGATATTATAGGAGGAGAAGATGCTAAAAAAATTAAGTTTAACTCTTATTTTAATGCTTCTGCTAGGGTGTACAAATACACCTTTAAAAAACAGCTCATCATCTCCAAAAGAGCAGTTATTAGAACAAAAAATTAATGACTGGGAATTAGATGACGCTAAAGGTTTATTTGCTCAAATAAGTACAACTCTAGGTCCTAAAAAAATAGACAAATACGAAATTTTAATATCGGAAAAAGAGCAAGGGGTTGAAGACCTCAAAAAACTAATAAACGTATTAAAGATAGCTTTTTCCAAAAATCAAATTTTTATTATTGAACGATACACTGAAAGAGGAATAAAAAACAAAATAAAATTAAATGAACTAAAGAAGCTCGATTTGAGTATTGGAAATATATATACTACCGTTCCAAAATTCAATGATAATCATGCTAAAATTTTAGCTCTTATTAATTTTTACGACGAAAGCCTCTATCTAGATATTATATTTAATTTTAAAGATGGCCATTGGAAAATAATAGACTTTAATGAAAGAGGGTGAAATATTGCAAGGCGAAGGAATCAAAATAATTGTTCCATCTTCTTTAAAAAATCTTTCTTTAATTCGAGCCCTTGTAAAAACATATTTAATTGCAGAATCTATATCTAAAAAAGATATACTTAGACTTCTGACTGTTATAGATGAACTAGCAACCAACGCAATCGAACATGGATACAATTATCATAATGGAGAAATATCTATATTTATGATAAAAGAAGGCAACTTCATAAAAATTACTGTGGAAGATTTTGGAGCTGGATTCAACAGATTAAAAGAAAGTAAGTCTGAAGGGGGCATGGGATTAAATATAGTTAGGGGTCTTGTAGACAACCTAGAGATTAAACCTAAGAAAGTTGGAACTAAGTTTGAAATATTAAAAGAAGTTGAGGAGGAAACAAAATAATGAACTCTAATTTTGAATTAATCGAAAAGGATATTAATGGAATAAAAGTAATTAAAATCACAGGTGAGCTCGACGCTATGGTAGCTCCTAAGTTAAAAGAAAGACTCGCTAAATTAGTTGAAAACGAAACTTATAACTTTGTAATCAACTGTGAAGAATTAAGTCACATCAATAGTTTAGCTATGGGAATTTTAAGAGGAAAATTAAGAGAAGTTAAAAATCATGATGGCGATATAAAGTTATCAGACTTAAACGATCATATCAAAACAATTTTTGAAATGGTTGGGTTAGATGAGATATTTGAAATTTGTGCTACTGAAGAAGAAGCTTTAGCTAAATTTTAATAAATATCCCAAAATATTATATTTTAAGAGGGGATTTACATTATGAATACAATTATTATGATAGCGGCAGTTATAGTTGCAGCAGGGATATTTTCCTCTGTATTTTATAAAAAATCTGTTGTGGATAAAAAAATCGAAGACCTAAATAACCTCGAGAACAGCGTTGAAAAAGCAAAAATTAAAGCTGAGAAAATCGAGAAAAGAGCTACTTTTGATGCCGAGTCAAAAGCTAAAGAAATAACTATAAAAGCTAAAGAGACAGCATATAAAATTAAAGAAGAAGCTGAAAAAGAGATTAAATTAGCTAAAAATGAAATAAATCAAAAGGAAAACAGACTTATCAAAAGAGAGGAATCTTTAGATAGTAAGTTAGATCGTGTAGAAGCTAAAACTGTAGAAATAAATAACTACGAAAAAAAATTAAACTCTAAAGAAAACGAGATTGAAGAATTAAAGCAAAAGCAAGAATTAGAACTAGAAAAAATATCAGAATTATCTAAAGAAGATGCCAAAAATATCTTATTAGATAAATTAAAAGGAGACCTTACTCATGACTCTGCTGTTATGATCAGAAGTTTTGAGCATAAATTAGAGGAAGAAAAAGATAGAATGACTCAAAGAATATTATCTACTGCTATCGGAAAGGCTTCAGCAGAATTCGTTTCTGACGCTACTGTATCTGTAGTACAATTACCAAATGATGAGATGAAAGGTAGAATCATCGGACGTGAAGGTAGAAATATTAGAACTATCGAATCTTTAACTGGTGTAGATGTAATCATCGATGATACTCCAGAAGCTGTAGTTTTATCATGTTTTGATGGTGTTAAAAGAGAAATTGCTAGAAGTGCTTTAGAAAAATTAGTAAATGATGGAAGAATTCATCCTACAAAAATCGAAGAAGCTATTAAAAAAGCAACTAAAGAAGTTGATAAAGGAATCCGTGAAGCTGGAGAACATGCACTATTTGAACTTGGAATTACAGGAGTTCATCCTGAAGTGACTAAAGTATTAGGTAGTTTAAAATTTAGAACTAGTTATGGACAAAATGTTTTAACTCATTCTATCGAAGTAGGTCACTTAGCTGCTACATTGGCCGCTGAAATTGGGGCAGATGTAAAGTTAGCTAAAAGATCTGGTTTATTTCATGATATTGGTAAAGTATTAACTCATGAAACTGAAACTTCTCATGGATTGTTAGGAGCAGAATTTTTAAGAAAATTCGGTGAAAAAGACCTAGTAGCTAATGGGGCAGAATCACATCATCATGAAGTTGAATTTAAATGTATCGAATCTGTTTTAGTACAAGCTGCAGATGCTATATCAGCATCTAGACCTGGTGCAAGACGTGAAACATTAAATACATATATCAAAAGATTAGAAGAATTAGAAGCTATTGCAAGCTCATTTGAAGGTGTAGATTCATCTTACGCTATTCAAGCTGGTAGAGAGATGAGAATCATCATCAACCCTGAAGTTATCAGTGACGATAAAACAACTATCTTATCTCGTGATATAGCTAAAAAAATAGAAGAAACTATGCAGTATCCTGGTCAGATCAAAGTAACTGTTGTTAGAGAAACTAGATCTGTAGAATACGCTAAATAATTTTAAAAACACAAAATGAGCTGATCTTATCGGCTCATTTTTTATAGCGGAATTATAGTATGATTTTTATTGAAAATATGATATAATTATACATTGTAAAAGAAAAAAACTCTTCCTTTTCAGTTTTTTTACAGTTAACAGATCAACCATTGAAAAACTAAAAAAAAGAGTAAACTATAAAGAAAAGAGGGATTAAATGAAAGTTTTAATAATAGGAGATGTAGTTGGTAAACCAGGTAGAAATATCTTAACCGACTATTTAGAAAGAAAAAAAAATGAATATGATCTAATCGTTGTCAATGGTGAAAATGCCGCTGCAGGATTCGGATTAACTGAAAAAATAGTCAAACAATTTTATGAAATTGGGGTAGATGCCATTACTTCTGGTAACCATATCTGGGATAAAAAAGAAATGGTAGAATATCTGAAAACTGATCATAAAGTTTTGAGACCATTAAATTATCCAAAAGGAGTATCAGGAGTAGGTTGGAATATTTTTAAAACTCCTACAGGGGAAAAAGTAGCTGTAGTTTCATTACAAGGCAGAATATTTATGCCTCCTATTGATTGTCCTTTTCAAAGAATAACAGAAGTTTTAGATGAAATCAGAAAACAAACGACTAATATTGTCGTTGATTTCCATGCTGAAGCTACATCAGAAAAGATGGCTATGGGAAGGTTCCTTGATGGTAAAGTTTCGGTAGTTTTAGGAACTCATACACATATTCAGACTTCTGATAACAGAATTTTAGATGGTGGTACTGGATATATTACAGATGTTGGAATGACTGGTTCTCATGATGGAATAATAGGTATGACTATAGACACAGTTTTACCTAGATTTTTGACTTCCCTTCCTACTAAATTTGTTATATGTAATGACAATGTAAGAGTCAATGGTATTGAGGTAGAATTAGACCAATATGGAAAATGTAGTGATATCAAAAGGGTTGATATTTCTATCGAAGAATTAGATTTTGCAGACTTTCTGTAAATTTAAGAACTCTTTTCTCTTTGGCACTTTCTCGTAAGAAATTTACGATGTCACAAGGAAAACTTTAGTTAAGAATAGTCGTTAAAAAAAAATTAAAATAGAAAAGAATGTGTAACATTCTTTTCTATAAATTAAAATTGGTTTCCCTTGGGAAACCATTAAAGGAAGGTAATTTTAATTATGAATATATTAATTTCAAATGATGATGGGATATACGCTGAAGGAATTAAAATTTTGGTTAACCATCTTCAAGATGCTGGACATACAACATATGTAGTTGCACCTCTGGAGGAACAAAGTGGTACTGGACATGGAATAACCCTTCACCAGCCTTTGAGAGTAAAAGAAGTTTACAGAGATAATTGTCTATTTGGTCATTCTGTCACTGGAAAACCTGCTGACACTATAAAAGTGGCTTTAGCCCATCTTTATGATGAAAAAAACATTGATTTTGTAATCTCAGGAATAAACTGTGGAGCTAATCTAGGTACTGATTTATTTTATTCTGGAACTTTTGCTGCAGCTTCTGAAGGTACATTTTGGAGAAAAAATGCCATAGCTCTCTCCCTCATTGTAGACGGTAATGATCTATACTTTGAGAGTGCAGGAAAATTTATAGCAGAGTATTTAAAAACAATAAAAGATCTTAAATTTCCCATTGGAACCCTTTTAAATATAAATGTCCCTAATCTTCCCATGGAAGATATCAAAGGAATTAAATATACTAAGCAGAGCAATAGAAAATTTCAAGAAAAATTAATAGAAAGAGAAGACTCACAAGGAAATAAATATTTCTGGTTAGGAGGACACCCTATAAAAGGTGATCATGTGGAAAATTCAGATTTAGAAGCTATTGAAAATGGATATATTTCTATCACACCTGTAAAATTAAATTTATATGATAATGAACTAGAAGTACTGCTTAAAGAAAACACTAAAAAGGAGAAATATGAAACTAATAGAAGTTAGACTAATATTTGAAGCTGATAAGCCTCAATATGTAAAAAAAGAAATAACTGATTTATTTTATGAATTTGGAGTACAAGGACTTAAGATTGATGAGCCTATGGAGAGAAACTCTTTAGACTACTATAGAGATGAAAAAATATTTTTACAAAGAGATTATGCTGTATCGGCATATTTCCCTATAAATTTATATGCAGAAAAGAAAAAGTCACTTATTCTTGAAACTTTTGAAGAAAAGTTTAGTGAACGTGAAGATCTTATCTATTCATTAGATTTTTATGAATTAGATGAAGAAGATTATCAAAATTCGTGGAAAAAATATCTCTATCCTGAAAAAGTAAGCGAAAGATTTGTAGTAAAACCTACTTGGCGTGAATATGAGATTGAAGGAGACGAAATAGTCATCGAATTAGATCCTGGAAGAGCTTTTGGTACTGGTTCTCATCCGACAACTTCTCTTTGTATTAAACAGATGGAAGAATATATCTGTGAAGGGGATTCTATTATAGATGTGGGTACTGGATCTGGAATATTAATGGTTGCAGCCAATAAATTAGGAGCATCTGAAGTATGGGGTGTCGATATCGATCCTCTAGCTGTAGAAGTAGCCAAAGAAAATTTAGAATTAAATAAAGTCGATATGAATAGTATTAAACTATTTAAAGGTGACTTAGTTAAAGTTGTAGAAGAGAAAAAATTTGATGTAGTAGTAGCTAATATTTTAGCCGATGTAATCTTACTTCTACTAAACGATATGTCTACAGTTGTCAAAAAAGGTGGTATTATGATCCTTTCTGGAATAATTGAAGATAAAGCTGATGAGATCAAAAGAAGAATAATTTCATTAGGATACGAAGTTATTTCAGAAAAAAAAGATAAAGAATGGGTAAGTTTTAGTGCCAGAGCGTAATGATCAATGGAGGTTTTAATTTTGAGTCAAATAATAAAAAAGTGTAACGGTTGTGGTATCGAACTACAAAGCGAAGATAAAAACAAACAAGGTTATGTCCCTAAAGAAATGTTAAAAGGAAAAAAAAGTGCAACTTGTCAAAGATGTTTTAAATTAACTAACTACGGTGATTTTATCCCAATGGAAATGACTGCTGATGATTATAAAAAAGAAGTTCAACGTTCCGCTAAAAGTGCTAAAATAGTCTTAGCTGTATTCGATATCATTGATTTCGAAGGGTCATTTGATAACGAGATATTAGATATCTTGAGAGAAAAAGATTCTATTATAATTATCAACAAAGTAGATCTAATTCCTGGTGATAAACACGCCAGTGAAGTAGCTAACTGGGTAAAAGAAAGACTTGCAGCAGAAGGAATTGTTCCTTTAGATATCGCCATAGTAAGTGCTAAAAATACATATGGTATCAACGGTATTGTAAGAAAGATTAACCATTTCTGCCCACATGGTGCAAAAGTTATGGTAATGGGAACTACAAATGTTGGAAAATCAAGCATTATTAATAGGTTATTAGGAGAAAAAAAAGCCACTATCTCTAAATATCCAGGTACGACTATTAAATCAACTAAAAATGTAATCCCTAACTCTAATATCACAATAATAGATACCCCTGGACTTATTCCTACTGGAAGAAT
>NZ_JBATVM010000123.1:0-4543 GCF_049671765.1 Psychrilyobacter sp. | reverse complement strand
TTTTAAATGGTGCCTAGGGCGGGACTTGAACCCGCACGTCCACAGAGGACACGGGATTTTAAGTCCCGTGCGTCTACCGATTCCGCCACCCAGGCATAATCATTCAAAACGTTTATTCATTTTGTCTTCGAGTTCGTTGCTTTTTGCTTTCCCTCGCGGACAAGAAGAAGTATACCGTGTTTACAGGTTTTCGTCAACACTTTTTTTAAATTTTTATAAAGTTTTTTTAGAGGTTTATTTACAAAAACTCTCAAACCCACATTTTTCACAGGTTTCGTTATTTTTCTTCAAAAAAATGTTTTTATTTTTTTTTATTTCACCGATCAATTCCTTTAATATTTTTTTATTTGTTCCATGTTGTTTTTCATTATATTCTATAACAATTTTATTTTCAGGAAAATTTAATTGAAAGTATTCCATGCTGATACTCTCTATTTTAATGTTAGGAAAGATTCTTTTTAAATTTTCTCCTAAAATATACATATAAACTTTTGTCTGTATATGCTCCTCCATGACGCTTGGGTTATATAGGCTTTTATTTGTTTTAAAATCTACTATCTTTATCTTAGTATCTTCTATAACTATTAAATCATACTTTGCCATAAGCCTAATTTGATCTTTATCCTGCCTTATCTCAAACTCACTCTTGCAATTTATATCTTCAGAATATCTTTCTTCTAATCTAGCCATCCATCTTAAAAGTTGTTTATCTTCTGTATAAAAATAATCTTTCATCCCATTAAAATACCTCTCGGCTAAGATATGAAAATTAGTTCCTCTATCTATACTCTTTTTTAATTCACTATCTATTCCTTTTCCTGATATTCCATCTATATAGATATATTCAAACATCTTTGGACATCTTTGGAAAATTCCCAAAGAGCTTTGACTATAATAAAAAGATTTTTCCATATATTCCAACTCCTTTTTGTAAACCTCTTTTAAAACATGGGCAATTCATGAATTACCCTTGCCAGAGAATTTTACCCCATTTATTTATTGACCCTACTTTTTATAAATTTTTCTATTTCTCCTAAATAATACACTCCATTTTCTGCATTTCCACTAATCATAAGATATTCTTTGGCTCTGGTTATTCCTACATATAATAGCCTAGTATTCTCTCCAATCTTTTCCAATTTATTCTTTACTACACCTATTTTTGTATCTCTATCTACAAATTCTCTTTCAAACTCTCTCTCTACAAAAATTTGAGGATATTCATACTCCTTCTTTAAGTAATAACATTGACCATAGTTAGTTTCGTTTAAATGTACAGGGAAAGTCCTATTGTCTACCCCTACTAAATAAACAAAATCCCATTCCATTCCTTTACTCCTATGATAACTAGACAAAGTTACCTTGAATTTTTCCTTATTTTCTAAAATACCTTCCTCTTCCACAGCCTTAGCCATATAACTAAACTCACTATTCTTTGCTTTTTTCAAGTTAGAAGCTAGCTCTAATAAACTCCATTTCGGATTATATTTCAATATTTTTTTTAAATCATAAGATATTTTTTCTATTAATAGCCTCTTCTCATCATGTATTTCAAATATTTCTCCTATAAATATAATTACTTTTTCCAATGAACTCTGATTTAGATCTAATACAGCTCTTATTTTTTTTAAAATAGCTTTATATTTTTTCAATAAAACTTCGTCTAGTTTGGGAAATTCATCACCATAAACAACATCTTCTAAAAGGTTAGTTTTTATAAAATATGATATTTTTTCCCTAACCTTTATTTCTTCATCTACAAAAAAATTATCTTCTAAAAGCTTAATTAATCCTTTATTTTCAAATGGCCTAGCCAAATATTCTAAAAAATCCCCTAAAAAATTCATAACTTCTAACAAACTCTCGGGAATATCACTAAGAATTTGAAAATTTATTTTTTTTCTTCTAAATATCCTTGCTACCTCATCTATCCTGTAGTTAGTAGGAAGAAGTATTCCCACGCTTTTCTCTGGATATTTTTTTATAAAACCCTCTATCCCTTTTATCAATCTATCTCTTTCTTCTTCCCACCCCAAAACTTTTATAGTTTTAACCCCATATCCCTCTATCTTAGGATTTGAAGGGGTCTCTCCTTCCAATACAGGCTTTATAATCTGAGGTTGCAGAGCTAACCTTACCATTTCAAGAGGATGTCTTATAGTGACTGTTTCCACTATATGATTTGCCACCTCTATTATACTTTTTGTGCTTCTCCCAGCTGTAAACATCTCCACCTTTGGATTAGATTTTATAAAATTTTTAAATATCTCTGGAGAACTAGAGGTAAATGTTCCTAATATACTTTGATTAGGATCTCCTACTTTAACTAAATTCCCATTAGATATTAAATTTATTATCTTATTTTGGAGAGCATTACTATCCTGAGCTTCATCTTCAAAAATATATCTATATTTCAATTTAAGCTCTTCTACCAAATTAGGTGTTTGTTTTAATAATTTGTAGCTATAAAATAAGATATCATCATAATCTAGCACCCCATCTTTTTTGCATTTCACATCATATCTATAAAACAATTCCCCTACAATTCTTAATAAACTGTCTTTTCTGTATTTTTTACTATAGCTATATAATCTATTAGCTGTCATCCCCTTATTTTTCATTACACTGATCATCTTTAGTGTTAAGTTGATCAGTTCTTTATCCCATCTGATTTGTATCCCATTTCCAGTGTATTTAGAATCTAAAAAGGAATCTAAATCTTTAGATTTTTCCCTTCTGTATTCCATCACAACCAAACTCATTAAATAATATTTATTAGCATCTGTCATAGTTTGAAATCCCTCTGTAACTCCTACACTATCTCCATGTTCCCTCAGAAGATCTGATCCCACCTTATGGATTGTTTTTATTTGAAATTTTCTGTAAAACTCATGCTCTCCTCTTTTTTGAAGAAGTTTCATTATTCTATGTTTAAAATTATTTACAGAAGAATTCATATAGGTTAAGATCAAAATTTCTTCTTCCTCTTTTAGTTCTTTTGCTAATCTAGCAGCTAGTCTACTGAGGATAAAAGTTTTACCTCCCCCAGGAACTGCTGGGATAGCCATCTTTCCAGCGGTATAGTTCATAACCATCTCCTGTTCCCTTCTATATCGAATTTCTTCCATAAGCTCCTCCTACTTTCTCTCTTTTTTTAATTATATATTTTTTTTATTCCAACTCCTAATTTTAATTTTCACTCTTTAAAGATGAGTCACTTTTAACTTCCAAAAACTCAAATTTTAAGCTTAAGTTTTAATCATTAAAATTATATACCCCTTTTATAGAATAAGAGAAAAAAATAAGGAATGACAAGGTTAAAATAGAGACTATAAATTGTCATGATAGAGTGAAGAGGAACGTTGAGGAATGTGCTAACCATTGAACAACAATTTTGAGTATCTATAATAAACACCCTAAGGGGCTTTGCCTTTTTTTTATTTACCTAAAATACCATTAACCTCTAAAAAAAATAAAATTTTTATCGCTATTAAAAAGGAAATTTAAGTTTTTATTTAATAAGTTTATAGTATATAATAGTATCAAGTTATTCTTTATTATATAACTCAGAAATCAAAGGAGGAATTTATGAAAAAACTTATATTTTTATTTTTAATCATCTTTAGTATTATCACCTTTGGACAAAAACCTTTAGTGGTAGGGATGGAATTAGCTTATCCCCCTTTTGAGACTACTGATAAATATGGAAATCCAAGTGGTTTTAGTGTAGATATGGCAACGGATTTAGGAAAATACCTAGGTAGAGAAGTTGTCATCGAAAATATGTCATATGGTGGCCTTATCCCAGCACTCAGAACTGAAAAAATAGATATCATCTTATCATCTATGAGTATCACAGATAGAAGAAAGAGATCTATCAATTTTTCAACTCCCTATGCAAAATCGAATTTAGCAATTTTAGCTAACCAAAATAGCGGAATAAAAGATCCTATGGATTTGAATAAAAAAGGTAAAAAAGTAGCAGTCAAAAAAGGAACTACTGGTCACGTAGTAGCTTTAAAGTCCTTCCCAAATGCTGATATTTTAGTTTTCGAAAAAGAGAGTGCATGTATTTTAGAAGTCACTCAAGGAAAGGTAGATGCTTTTATATACGACCCATTAACAATTTTAAAAAATTGGAAAAAAAATAAAAACACTACTGAAGCAATCTTAAAACCCTTTGAAGAAACTCCTCAATATTGGGCTATTGCATATAGTAAAAACAACAACAAATTAGGAGAACAAATAAATAATTTTATAAAAAATTATAAAAAAAATGGAAGTTTAGACAGATTAGCTGACAAATATCTTGCTGAACCAAAAGAAGAATTTGAAAAAAGAAATATACCTTTTTTCCTATAACATATGAAAATTAAAGAGTTATTCTATGCTAAAGATGATAAATTTGATATAACTTTGTCAGCAAAAATAGTTAATACTACACTCATCTTGATCATTGGAATTATATTTTGGAACTATGCTTTTAGTCGTTTAAACTATAAATCACAAGGCCTTTCTGTTTTTTTAGAATTTAAATATAAAT
>NZ_JBATVM010000122.1:0-11949 GCF_049671765.1 Psychrilyobacter sp. | reverse complement strand
TCATCAGCTATATATAATTCTAATTTTGCATCTAATGCATTACCAATTATTTTTTCTTCACCTTGTCTAGCTTTTTCTAATACTTTATTTACTTCTTTTCTAAGTTTTGAAATTTCTTCCCACTTAGCTCCTAACTCTTCATTGATCCATTCAGGATTAGCCTCATACCAAGAAGTTAGTAATACTGAATCTGTATCTTTAGCTTCTGCTGGTAATTTACCCCAGATCTCTTCTGCTGTAAACGATAACACAGGTGAAATCATTTTAGTCATAGCTACTAATACTTCATACATAACAGTTTGCGCTGATCTTCTAGCTATTGAATCAGTTTTTTCTACATATAGTCTATCTTTGATTATATCAAGATAGAATGCTGACATCTCTAACCCTGCAAAATAATGAACATCATTAAATAAGTTATAGAATTCATATTTGTCATAGTTAGTTGTTACATTAGTTTTTAATATCTCTAATCTATGTAGTGCCCATTTATCTATCTCTGTTAAATTTTCATAATCTACTTTATCCGTTGCAGGATTAAAGTCATTTATATTTCCTAGAATATATCTAGCTGTATTTCTAACTCTTCTATAAGATTCAGAAATTTGTTTAATTGCATTATCAGATATTCTTACATCATCACTGTAGTCTACAGATGCACACCACAATCTTAGGATATCTGCTCCATATGTATTTATTATATCCATAGGATCTACTGTATTTCCAACCGATTTAGACATCTTTCTACCGTCTTTATCATTTACAAATCCATGAGTTAAGATAGCTTTATAAGGTGCATCTCCTGTAGAACCGATAGAAGTTAATAATGAAGTTTGGAACCAACCTCTATGCTGATCCGATCCTTCTAAATATAGATCTGCTGGTCTTTTCAGATAATCTCTAGTATTTAATACACTTCTATGAGATACTCCTGAATCAAACCATACATCCATTATATTTGTTTCTTTTCTTAATTCTATATCTTTTAAGTTATATTTTTCTAATAATTCTTCTCCAATTAATTCTTCAGCTGAATATTTAACCCATGCTCCTGATCCCTCAGTTTTTACCAATGCAATAATTTTATCAGCTATTTCAGAGTTGAATATTTCCTCTCCAGTCTTATTATTATAGAAGATAGGGATATGTACTCCCCAAGTTCTTTGTCTAGAGATACACCAGTCAGGTCTATTTTCCATCATAGTAGTTAATCTATTTCTTCCCCATGCAGGTAAAAACTCTACGTCTTCTAATGCTTTTAACGCTTTCTCTCTAATATCTGATCCTTCTATCTTTACGAACCATTGTTCAGTTGCTCTAAAGATTACTGGAGTCTTACTTCTCCAGTCATGTGGATAAGAATGTTCTATTATTTCTGTATGTAATAAATGACCAGTTTCTGCCATATATTCTAAGATAGCTTTATTTGCTTTTTGATAGTACATTCCAGCAAATCTTTCCCCTGCTTCATCTGTCAAATGACCATCTTGGTCTACTGGACAAATTACTTCAATACCATATCTTGTAGATACTACATAGTCATCTTGACCATGTCCAGGAGCTGTATGTACACATCCAGTACCTGCTTCTAAAGTTACGTGTTCACCTAGAATAATTAACCCAGTTCTATCTAAGAATGGATGCTTATATGTTAATTTTTCTAATTTCCCACCTTTAAATTTCTTGATTAATTCAGCGCCTTCTATTCCCATATTAGCTAATGCGCTCTCTGCTAGTTCCTCAGCCATTACTAAGTTCCCTTTAGATGTTTTATAGATACCATAGTCAAATTTTTCATTTAAACAAATAGCCATATTAGCAGGAATTGTCCAAGGAGTTGTTGTCCATATTACAAATGAAGCTTCGTCTACACCCATTACTTCTAATGCGTCAGGATTAGCCTCCATCTTGAGAAACATTGTAGGAGATTTATGATTATGATATTCTATCTCTGCCTCTGCAAGAGCTGTTTTACTTACAGGTGACCAGTGTATAGGTTTTAACCCCTTAAAGACATATCCATTTTCATATAACTCTTTAAATACTTCTAATTGCTCCGCTTCATATTCTGGATTTAAAGTTAAATAAGGTTTATCCCATTCAGCCAATATTCCAAGTCTTTTAAATCCTTCTTTTTGCTTTTCGACCCATTTTTTAGCATACTTAGTACATTTTTCTCTAATTTTTAGAGGATGCATATCCTTTATTTTATCTCCTAATTCTTCTGCAACCTTAAATTCAATTGGTAGTCCATGTGTATCCCAACCTGGAACGTATGGCGCATCAAAACCTTGTAACCTTTTATATTTTAATATAATATCTTTTAATATTTTATTTAATGCATGTCCAATATGGATGTTTCCATTGGCATACGGAGGTCCATCATGCAATATAAATTGCCTAGCACCCTCTTTTAAACTCTTCTCATATATATTTTGTTTTCTCCAAACATTTAACATTTGAGGTTCCTTTCCAGCTAAATTAGCCCTCATTTGAAAATTTGTTTTTGGGAGATTTAGGGTTTTCCCATAATCCTTCTTTTCTTCAGACATTCATATCCTCCTTATATCTATTTAAAATTATTTTTATCTCTGCTCCTTCACCTAGTTCTGATTTTATTTTAATAATACCTCTATGGCTACTGATTATCTTATTAGCAATAGCAAGGCCCAATCCTGACGATTCTTCACTTCCACTAGCAAATGGTTCAAATAAATTTTCCCCTAAAGCCTTTGCAGATATTCCTGATCCATTATCAAGAATTTTTATTTTTATACTTTCATTAGTTATCTTAGATATTATATTAATTCTACCATTTGTAACTCCACTTATTGCATTTAGTGCATTATTTATAATCTCACGGCATGCTTTAGTAAGTTCTATAGAATCTCCTAAGAAAGTGGCTTCTTCTCCTAAAAATAGAGAAATATCTCTATTTGGATTACATCTAACATAACTTTCTACTACTTCAGTTAAGAATTTATTGATTTTTAATTTCTCAAAATTATACTCCTTTTTATCGGAATAATCAAATAATATCGAGTCTTCCCTATTGATATTACATATCTCATCTCTAAATTCTTTAAAAGCGTCACTATTTATTTGGTCATTCTTGTAAAGCTTCATCATCATAAGAGTATATTTTTCAATTACTTTATTTCTTCTGTAAATAATTTTTTTAAACATACGACCTATTGCTATATCTCTTTCATTAGTTATTTTTTCCAATCCAATCTGCTGATTTTCATAATGTATTCCAACATTTAAAAGAATCACATTAAATAATTCTACATCTTCTAGTTCTATTCTTCTACCAGAGATATAATTATCTATCAGGATACATCCCACGTTTTTTTCTCCATTAAAGATAGGCAAGATCATAAAATTACTCAAACCAAATCCCATAAGAAGTTCACTACCTAAGTAGATCTTATACCCTCTTCTGTTTTCAAAGATAATTTTTTTCTCTAATATAGCCTTATGAAATAAGTTATCATCATTTTTTATCTTAATCAATGGAACTATCTCTTTCATAGTTTCATATCTAAGATCAAAACTAGAAAGTTTATCTTCTTTAACTATATTTCTATTTTTCCTTATTTTACTACCTACCAGACATCCATGTTCATTACTATACTCAAAGAATATCGCTCTATCATAATTTAAACCTACTCCAGAAGTGAACCCTTTTAATATTAGATCTATGATCCCTTTATCACTAGGTTCTTTTCTTACACCTAGAAGGAGTTTTTCTACTCCCTCTACCCTATGGATATAAGCCTTTAATTTTTCATTCTGGTCTTCTAGTATAAAGTTACTATTTTTTAATTTTTCTACCATTTTTTTTGTAGCAAGACTCAATATTTTTATCTCACTGGTCCCATTCAACCTTACATTTCTGTCTAAATTTCCTGATGCAATATCATCTACAGCCAAAGAAAGTTCTTCTAGAGGCATTAGAAGTTGTTTGAATGTCCCATTTATTATAAATGAATTAAGTAAGATTAAAAATATTGTGGCTAATATTATTAAAGACATAGTTCCTCTTTTAAACTTAGTCAATGCTGGTTCTGCCAAACTCAAAACCAGATAGCCAACTTCACTTCCTAAAGAGTTTAATACTGGCCTAGAAATAATATTATAATCTATTCCTTTTAGAATCAAACTTTTAACATTATATTTTTTTCCGTTTAATTTTATCAGCTTAGGTTTTTCCTTTTTTAACCGATTTAATTCCATGGCATTTAAAGATAACGGCTCTCTAGTCCTATATAATCCTATATCTTCTACATCATCATGGTCTGCTACAATAAGATATTTATTACCTTTAAAATAATCTTTTTCCAAGGGTACTTCTACTAAAACAGCATATATCTCCTTGTTTTCTTCTACAGGAATTACAATTTCGTAATAAAATCTTTCTTCTAATTCATCATACATAACAGAATCTATAGTCATAGATAATTTATTTCTTATTATTCTCAGATTTTTAATAAATTTATTATTTATCTCAGAATGCATACCATTTACATCTAATATTGATCCATTTTTTCCTATTATTGTCAATCTTGATTCATGATAGAGACTAAAATTTTTAGAAATCAATTCTTTTTTCATATTTTCATATATTTCTTTATTTTCTTCCATTGTTCGGATAGAATCTATAAAAATGTCTTCTTCTACAAATTCTTTAAAATTAGTTAATTTTGTGAGTTCATTAATAAATTCCGCATTTCTTATATCTAACATATCCTCTACCACTTGAAATTTTTCTACAGCTTTAATAGAAAAGTTTTTTTCTAATTCTTTGAACACAAAAATAACAACTAATCCTATTATTGTTAGCCCAGTAAGCAGCATAGACAAATCATTATATAATATTGTTTTAAAAAGTAACGAATCTCTTTTTAGTTTCATTTTATAGTCCTTTCTTAGTTAATGCTACCCTATTTCTATTATGGTCTATACTATCTACTTTTACCTTTATTATTTCTCCTACTGCCAATTCGCTTGTCATATCTACCACTCTTTTTTCAAATTTAGATATATGTAGAAGTGCATCATTTTTCAATCCAATATCGATAAAAGCTCCAAAGTTAACTACGTTTCTTACCGTCCCTTCTAATGCCATTCCTTCTTTAAGGTCAGATATTTTTAATACATCTGATTTTAGGAGCGGCTTTGGTATATCATCTCGGGGGTCTCTTCTATCTCTAACCAATGCTTCATAGATATCTTTTGCAGTTTCTTTCCCTACTTCTTCCCTTGTTATAAACTCTTCTAAATCCATAGTTTTTAAATTAGATCTTACACCTTCTAAATCATCTTTATACTGAGCTAAAGTAGTCTTATTGTTTTTCAACATCTTTTCCGCAACCTTATAAGATTCTGGATGAATTATAGTATTATCTAGTGGATTTTTACTTTCAGGCACTATCAAGAACCCAGCCATTTGTTCATAAGCTTTTGCTCCTAACCCTTTAACTTTTAGCAATTCTTTTCTAGTAGTAAATTTCCCATTTATCTTTCTATATTCCTCTATGTTTTTTGCTACATTTTTCTTTACACCAGATATATAGGCTAGTAATGCCCAAGATGCAGTATTTACATTTATCCCCACTGAGTTTACTACTCCCTCTATAACATCTCCTAAAGATCCTTCTAATTTCTTTTGATTTACATCATGTTGATACATCCCTACTCCTATGGATTTTGGATCTATCTTCACTAGTTCTGCCAATGGATCTTGGATTCTTCTAGCGATAGATATAGCTCCTCTTACTGTTACATCAAAATCAGGGAATTCCTCTGCAGCTATTTTTGATGCAGAATATACCGAAGCTCCCGCTTCATTTACAATAAGATATTTCACATCTTCTTTAACTTCTTTTAATAGTTCTGCTACAAAAGCTTCTGTTTCACGAGATGCAGTTCCATTTCCAATCGCTATGATATCGATCTTATATTTTTCTATATATCCCAATATTTTTTTCTTAGCTTCCTGTAATTTAACAGGATTATGCATCCCCTTTACTAGGTATAATACATCATCCATTTGGTAAAATCCATCTGAATTTATAACGACAGTTTTACACCCTGTTCTATATGCTGGGTCTAAACCTAAGATGTTCTTTTCATTTAAAGGTGGTTGCAATAATAAGTTTTTTAAGTTTTCTTTGAATATCTTAATGGCGTCTAATTCACCTTTTTCAGTCATTATATTTCTAACTTCTCTCTCTACAGATGGTAAAATAAGTCTACTTAAAGCATCTTTTGCTACGTCTAAATAAAATTCTTTTAGATCTCTATTTATGAATTCACTGAGTAGATGGAATTCTATCATCTCTTTAGTTTTATCATTTAATTTAATAGACACAGATATAATTTTTTCTTTCTCCCCACGGTTTACAGCTAATATTCTATGAGACGGCATTCTAGAAACATTTTCTACATGTTCATAGTAATCTTCATATGTTTTTTTCTCATCTAATTCTTTATTTTTTTTGACCAAAGTTGTATTAACTTCTCCAAATTTCAACATTCTTTCTCTTATGTTTTCTCTATATTTAGCTTTTTCACTTATATTTTGAGCCAAAATCAATTTAGCTCCGTCTATAGCGTCTTTTGATTCTAGGATATTTTCATTTATATATTTTTTTGCTTCTTCTTCTATATCAGATAATTTTATCCCTAATTTTCTCATATACATAGCTAAAGGTTCTAAACCATTTTCTATAGCTACGTCAGCTTTAGTTTTCTTTTTCTTTTTATATGGTAGATATAAATCTTCCACTTTTTGTAATTTTTTTGCTCCTAAAATAGCAGCATTTAATTTTTCTGTCAACTTCCCTTGATCACCTATTAATTTTATAACCTCTTCTTTTCTTTTTTCGAGGTTTCTCATATAAGTAATTTTTTCTAATATTTCTCTTATTACTACTTCATCTAAATTTTCTGTTATTTCTTTTCTATACCTTGAAATAAAAGGAACGGTAGCTCCCTCATCCAATAATTTTATCGTATTATCCACTTGTTCCACTTTAATTTTTAACTCTTCCGCTACTGTTTGGTTAATATTCAATTTCTCTCCACCCACCTTCGTTATTTTTACTCATAATTATACCATATCAAACACTTTTTTTAAAACAAAAAGAGAGTATAGGAGGGATTTTCCCCTTCTACACCCTTTATTTTTATTATAACTTTATTGTCTTTAAATATTCATTCAGTCCGTCTTTTGTCTCTTCATTACGTAGACCAAACTCTATATTAGCTTTAAGTAAACCGAGTTTACTACCAATATCATATCTTTTACCCTTAAATCTATATGCTCCTACATCTTTTCCATCTTTTATCATAGCTAAGATTGAGTCTGTAAGTTGTATCTCTCCACCTACACCTGCTCCTTGCTTTTCTAGATGTTTAAATATATCGCTAGTCAATAGATATCTTCCTAGACAGGCCATCTTAGAAGGTGCATCTTCTAAGTTTGGTTTTTCTATAAAGTCCTCCATCAAGACAGTGTCTTCATCTAAATTTTTAATTGGTTTTACAATCCCGTATTTAGATACATCTTCATCTGCGACTTCTTGAACCCCTATTACACTGTTACCATGTTTCTCATAATTTTCAATAAGTTGCTTAGTTACAGGTTTTTCCTTATTATACATAATGTCATCACCTAGAGCGATAATAAATGGTTCATCACCTATAAATGGTTTAGCTTTTAATATTGCATGTCCTAATCCTAGAGGATGATTTTGTCTCACGTAAAATATATTAGCCATATCAGATATATGTTTTATCTTATTTAATAGTTCTAATTTACCTTTTTCTGCTAGTGTTTTTTCTACTTCATATGAATAATCAAAATGATCCTCTATAGAATTTTTATTTCTTCCTGTTACTATTACTATATCTGTTATTCCAGATTCTACTAATTCTTCTACTATATATTGTAATGATGGTCTATCTACGATAGTCAACATCTCTTTAGGCTGAGCTTTAGTTGCAGGTAATACTCTAGTTCCTAATCCTGCTGCTGGTATAACTGCTTTTGTAATTTTCATCATCTTTTTACCTCCAAATACTGGATTTTTCTTATTTTTTTATGGGTCTTATAAAAAAATAAGTTTTAAGCTATTTTATTTTACTAGCTACTTTTACAGCTTCATCTATAAAGATTAATTTAGTTTTCTTTTTTTCCACTGTAGTCAGTAGCATACCTTGTGATATTTCACCTTGCAACTCTACTGAATTTAAGTTCAATACTGCCATAACTTTTTTCCCTACTAGTTCTTCTGGCTTTTTATAAGTTTTAGCTATTCCAGATACTATTTGTCTGATCCCAGATCCTGTTTCTACTTTGAATTTAATCAATCTTTTAGAACCTTCTACTAATTCTGCTTCTAATATCTCTACCACTTTCATCTCTATTTTTTCAAAATCAGTAATATCAATAGGATTTTCAATAACCAAGTTTTCATCTATATCCAATGTTATTTTCTCTACAGGTTTTTCCAACCTTGGGAAGATAGGAGTAGCTTCTCCTAATTTATGTCCAGTTTTTAAGATATCCCATGCTTTAATATCTTCTACTTTGGCAGTTTTTATATCTCCATCAATTCCTAATTGTTCCCACATCTTAGATGCTGATTCTGGAATATATGGATATACCATTACCGCTATTTTATTTAATGCTTCTACTAAGTTTTTTAGTACCACTGCTAGTCTAGGTTTCCCTTCATCAGTTTTAGCAAGAGCCCAAGGCATAGTTTCATCGATATATTTATTCATTCTTGATACAAATTTAAATATAGCTTCTAGCGCTTTAGAAAATTCCACAGTATTCATGTATCTATCTACTTCTACCAATGTTTCTTCCCATAATGCCTTAATTTCATCATCATAGACCTCATGACCTTCTCCTGCTTCAACTACAGAACCGAAGTATTTATTATACATTCCTAAAGTTCTATTTAGTAAGTTCCCTAGGTCATTAGATAAATTTGCATTTACTCTATTTATCATAGCTGTCGTGTTGTAGTCTCCATCACTTCCAAAGTGAACTTCACTAAGTAAGAAATATCTAAATGCATCTACACCATATTTTTCTATCTCTGAAATAGGATCTACTACATTTCCCGTTGATTTCGACATCTTTTCTCCTGCTACAGTCCACCATCCATGAGCTACTATCTTCTCAGGTAGTTTTTCCCCTGCAGCTAATAGCATACAAGGCCAGATTATAGCATGAAATCTTAATATATCCTTTCCTAATAGGTGTACTATTTCTCCGTCTTTCCAGAATTTAGAAAACATATCTTCATTGTTTTCATACCCTATAGCAGTTAGATAGTTTGTAAGTGCGTCAAACCATACATAAGTAATATGATCTTGGTCTATCTTTAAAGGAATTCCCCAATCAAAAGTATTTCTTGAGATAGAAAGATCCATCAAACCTTGCTTTATAAAAGATATAACTTCATTTCTTCTGCTTTTAGGTAGGATAAATTCAGGATTTTCATCTATATGTTTTAATAACATATCTTGATATTTACTCATTTTAAAAAAATATGATTCTTCCTTTACTACACTTAGCTCTTTTCCACAATCTGGACATCCATTCTCTCCTACAATTTGATTTTCAGGAACAAATGTTTCACACGAAACACAATATTTCCCCTCATAAGATCCTTTGTATATATCTCCATTATCATATACTTTTTGAACTATTTTTTGTACAGCTTTTTTATGTCTATCTTCTGTTGTTCTGATGAAATCATTGTTATCTATATTTAATTTTTCCCACATCTCTTTAAATCTAACTGACATCTTGTCTGTCCACTCTTGAGGAGTGTATCCCATCTCAATGGCTTTTTCTTCAACTTTTTGACCATGTTCATCTGAGCCAGTCAAGAAAAAGACATCATAACCCATCGTTTTTTTATATCTAGCTAATACATCTGCTGCTATAGTTGTATAAGCACTTCCCACATGAGGATCTCCATTTACATAATATATAGGTGTTGTTACATAAAAATTCTTACTCATAATATATCTCCTTCTGTTTTAATATTTATTATTTTTTATTTATTTTGATTTCTGCCTGCCTGTCTAACTCTAATAAAACTTTTTCTACCCTTAACGCCACTACATTCAGATCTTCATCTGGTGCAATACTTATAGGTTTTCCTAGGATACAAACTATTTTAGAAAATGGTTTAGGCAATTCTATCTTATCCCAAGTTTTTTTAAATACCCATTTATTTTTAGAAGCGGCACCAATTGGAACTAATTTTTTCCCAGACCTTTGAGCTAAAAATAGCATTCCAGGTTTCACTTTGTATACTGGACCTTTTGGTCCATCTACTGGTGTCCCAACAATATATCCATCTTTTAAGAATTTAACCATTTTTAAAAGACCTTTAACTGCGTCTCTTCCACTAGAACCTCTGACTACTTTGTACCCAAATTTTTCTAGAGGTACACTTATTAATTCACCATCTTTAGAAGCACTAGCAAGAGCAGCTTTCTTCTTTAATTTATCCATAATCACAGTAATAGGAACTATTTTATTATGCCATGAAACATATACCGCATTTTCATCCATAACTCCTTCTGCACTTATCTTTTCAACTTTATAAGTTTTAGATAAAACTCTTAAGATATAGTAAATTAGTAATCCAAATATCTTATACTTTTTCTGTTCCTTCATCGGTTCACTCCCTATTCCTTTACTAATTATAAAATTTAATTATACCACTTATTATAGCACAACTTTTTTATATTCCCAGTAAAAAATCACTGTAAATCAAAAAAATGAACATAACATTATACAAAAAAAAGAGCTCTAAAGCTCTTTTAGATATAATTTGATGTTACTCTTAGAATAATCCAGGAATATTCATTCCACCAGTTACTGATGACATCTCTTTTTCTGCTAATTCTTCAGCTTGTCTCATTGCTTCTCCTACTGCTGATACAATAAGATCTTCTAACATTTCTTTATCATTATCTTCTACAGCTTCCTTTAAGATTTCATCTGAGATATTTATTGAAAGAATCTCTTTTTGTCCATTAATCTTAACGTTTACTGCTCCTCCACCTACTGAAGTTTCTAATTCTTTACCTTTTAATTCTTCTTGAATTTCTAACATCTTTTGTTGCATTACTTGTGCTTGCTTTAAGATATCCCCTTGATTTCCTGCCGCTTTATTTCCTTTAGATTTAATTTTTCTAACCAATTGTTGTTCCTCCCTTTATTCATTCTCTTTATTTAAATGTAATTCTTGCTTATTTATGACAATATTATTAAGTTATAAAATAAGTCGATAATTATTCATAAAACATTGCTAATACTCTTTAAAGAATTCTTTACACTTTCTAAAAGTATAGCATATCCACCTAGGAAAGTGTCAATAATTTAATTAAATTCATAAGGCATTAATAAAAGTGGTTTTTTCGCTTCAAACCGTGTAGTTTCAATCATAGGAGCTTTTATAAAACTTTCTACCTTGCTATATATATTTTTATATCCCAATAAAGTTTCATACATTCCTTTTTTCTCTGTTATTTCAATTACTTGATAATCTTCTAATTTTAAATCTGATGCTAAAGTTTTTATAGTAGTTTCTAGTCCACCAATTTCATCGACTAGTCTATTTTCTACTCCCTCTTCTCCTAACCAGATTCTTCCCCCTGCAATGTTTTCTAATTTATCTAAAGGAATATCTCTTCCTGAACTAACTCTCTCTTTGAATTCATCATATATTCCAAGACTAGATACCCTTATCTTTTCAAACTCCCCTGATGTCATCTTTGTTGTCAAAGAATTCATTCCAGAGTACTTCCCTTTTTCTACTTTTTCTATATTAACCATTGTTTTTTCTATTAATCCACTTATCTCAGGAATTACAGATACCACTCCTATAGATCCTGTTATAGTTG
>NZ_JBATVM010000121.1:0-18848 GCF_049671765.1 Psychrilyobacter sp. | reverse complement strand
TCAATATATTTTTATAGTGGTTCTTTCCACTGTACACCTTAATCGATTGTTTAAAACAAAGTTTTAAACGACAATTGAGTTTTTAATTTACACTTTCTTTCTCTATTTAATTGCTAATGTCCTATTGGTTGTCTCGCTTAAGGTCACTTTCGCTTTCCCTTGCGGACAAAAAGAAGTATACCGTGTTTACAGCTTTTCGTCAAGAGTTTTTTTGTTTTTTTCTTTATTATTGTTTTATGATCACCATAGTTTTCCCAAAAACCTAACAAAATCAAAGTTAGTCCCTTGTTATCCTAATTTTTTCAAAACCTCTAAATTGACGTGAAATTAATTACATTAACTTAAAGGTTTTTATGACTCCTAATATCAGATCATTTAATTAATAATTTTCTTTTCCAAAAGTCCCTTCTTTTTCCTGTTTTATAGATAGTTCTAAAAATGTTCTAGTTTTTTTTCTATAATCTGCTAAATCAATCTCTTTTACTACTTTATTATCTTTTTTTCTTAAAAGCTTATCTTTTTTCCCAACTATATCTTCTATATAAATATAATCTTTATCTATAATACCTACATATTGAGTATCAACTACATAGGCAAATTCTTTTTTATTCCCTTTTAAAAGTAGGTTTTTTCCCCATGTAGCATGTTCATACTCTCCTCCTAATATCCCCATGAGAGTTGGTAATATATCTGATTGAGAACCCAACGTATCAATTATTTGTGGTTTCACCATTTTTTTATTAGGACTCCATATCAATAATGGGTTAGTAAATTTTTTCCAATCTATTTCAACTGGGACACCCCTATCCGCACCATGATCTGCTACAAATATAAATATAGTATTTTTAGCCCACTCTTTATTCTTAACAGAATCTGTAAATCTACCAACAGCATAATCTGCAAAAGCAACTCCGTCATATTTTTTATACATTTTTGGATACTTTACTTTACTGTGAGTTTTAAATTTGTCTGGCACATCATAAGGCGAGTGATTACTTAAAGTAAATGCTTCTACAAAAAATGGTTGTTTTAGTTTTTTTAGATCATCACTTATCTTATCAAACACCTTATCGTCAGGTACTCCCCAAGCAATAGTCTTGTCTTTTTTAGAAAAACTTTTCATACCACAAATCTTATCAATACCACTTCTTACTAGAAATGCTTTCATATTATCAAATTCAATATCTCCACCATAATAGAAACTAGTATTATACCCACGTTTTTTTAGTATATCAGGTATAGAATAAAAAGTTCTCCTCCCTACTATAGCTTTTTTTATTAAGGCTTGCCCATAACTGGACGGGTATCCAGTAATTGCACTAACTATTCCTCTATTAGATCTTTTTCCTGTAGAATAAATATTTTTAAAAACAATACCCTCTTTTGCTAATCTATCATAATTAGGAGTTAGATCAGGCTCATATCCCAAAGCTCCTACATTTGATCCCATAAAACTTTCCATTAAAACCATCACTACATTTGGTTTTATTACAGGTTTTTGTGTATTAGTAATTCTTCTCAATACGTTTTCACCAGGTAGATAAATATCTTGTGACTGTGTCACATAACTCCTCACATTAGTTTTTAGTTCATCTGGTGTAAATCTCTTTTTTATAGAATTGGCGTCACTCGACTTCATATTTCTGTTCACATCTACCGATTGCAATAATGCAAACACTCCATTAAGTGCTATTTGATTAGAAAAATAATTTTGAGAAAATTCAGCCCTTCCCCAAGTAAGAGTAGCTCCTGTTATTCCACCTCTGGCACTTATTACAAAAATTGGTATAACCACAATAATAATTAGAGACGATTTTATTGTTTCTAAACAATTAAATTTTAAATTCTTATTACCAACTTTATTAAAATTAATTACTGAACAAACAATATAGGTTGTAACTATCAATAAAAACCATAAAATAATTTTTATAACAGGATATTCCATCCAAAACGTTAACCAAATTTCATTCATGTGACCTGTATACCCAAAAACTGTAACATCTGCATGATGAGTAAATGTATTATAATACCAAATATCCAAGATCATTATAGTAAAAAAAATAATTCCTATTATTAAAGAATATAGATAAGACAAATATCTACCCACTATCTCTAATTTTATTAACGATAAAACTTTGTATAATATATACATAACTAATGATCCCAAAATAATATAAGAACTTAGAGCACTATCAAATATCAACCCATTTTTAAAACTTCCGATATAATCTCTATAATCTCCTCTATCTTTTAAAGGAATATTTACATATATAAATAACAACTTATTTATTGTTATCAAAACTAAAATTAACAAATATTGATAGACTATATACTTAACTAATCCGATTTTCTCTTTCATAAACTTAATTTTTCTCCTTTTCTTTAACTTAAAAACTCAAAAAAAACAAAGTTAAAGCTGCTTGAGTGTTGATGTTGTGTCTCAACCCATGTTTCAACTCTATTAACTTTTCTGTGTATTTAGGTGTTTTTAATCTCACTATAAATATATGCATAATTTCTTCGGTCACTTTTCTCTCGTGTGATTTATTTTCTACTAGTTTATCATCCTGTAAGCTAGACAGTAAGTCAAAAGCTATAGAAAGTTTTTCTGATTTTTTGATTTTTTTTACATTGTGTATGTAGTCATCTATGGATTTTAATAGGTCAACCTTATGTTTCAGTTTTTTTTCTGTAAGATATAAATTAAGATACTCTCCTAAAGTGGAATAAGACTTAATCTCGTTAAGATCAAATCTCTCCTCTTTCCATTCTAATATATCTTTCATATTTCCCATAAAAAAATTATATACTTTTTCAGTTACTCCTAAAATTTCTGCCGAAGGTTTAGCAACTTTAACCACAATAGATCTAGACAAAATTGTTGGCAAAACATTTAAAGTGTTAGATACCAATATAAAAAACGTTCCTTTGGGAGGTTCTTCCATTATTTTTAAAAGAGCATTTGCAGAGTATTTATTCATACTCTCAATATCTTTTATAATAAAAACTTTCTTTCTCCCCTCATAACTAGAACTAGAAGCTTTGTATATGGTATTTTTTATCTTATCTATTCCGACTTTACTTTCTCCTTGTAGAAGACCAACGATCTCTAAATCAGCATAGTTTCCATGTTTTATCTTTTTACATACCTCACAAACACCACAATAATTGTTCTCTAACTCTGGACAATTCATAGCCATGGTAAAAGCCATAGCTAATCCTAACAAATCTATTCCTTTGTCCCCGTAAAAAAGATATGTTCCCGCTTCTTTATTTTGTCTCAATTCATTTTTTAGAAACGATTTAACTTCATCTCCAAAAATCAAGCTATTAAGCATTATCTTTCAGCCTTCTCAATTTTTCTAAGAACAGCTAATTTATCAAGAGCTAGTCCAGCTCCTAAAACTACTGCTTCTAAAGCATTTTCAGCTAAAACAACATTTAAAAGAGTATTTTTAGATAATAATTCTGGGAAATTTCTAATCATTGAACCTCCACCTGCCATAACTATTCCTTTGTCTACTATATCAGCTGATAATTCTGGTGGTGTTTTTTCCAATACTTGCTTAACACTAGTTACTATAGCATCTAAAGAATCTTTTATGGCCTCTAACACTTCACTAGAGTTTATTTCCAATGGTTTTGGTAATCCAGTCATAAGATCTCTTCCTTTAATTATCATCGTTTCATCCACTTCTAAAGGAATTGCAGTACCTATCTTAATCTTGATCTCTTCAGCAGTTTTTTCTCCGATCAACAAATTATGTCTTCTCTTTATATATTTTATAATATCTTCATCAAAGTTGTTTCCTGCAATTCTAATAGATTTACTTACAATAGTTCCGCCTAGTGAAATTACAGCTATATCTGTAGAACCTCCACCAATATCCACTATCATATTTCCTTCAGGAGCAGATATATCTATTCCCGCTCCTAAAGCAGCAGCTCTTGCTTCTTCTATTAGATATGCTCTCTTTGCTCCTGCTGAAATTGCAGCTTCTAATACAGCTCTTTTTTCTACTCCAGTCACTTCGATAGGTACACAGATCATTACCTCTGGCAATACCATATTAAATTTACCAAATACTTTTTTGATGAAATACTTTATCATCGCTTCCGTAATATCATAATCAGCTATAACTCCCTCTCTCAAAGGTCTTACTGCCATTATATGATCAGGTGTTTTACCTAACATATCTTTCGCTTCTTTTCCTACTGCTAAAACCTTTTTAGTTTCTCTATCCACAGCCACTACAGATGGTTCATTCAATACAATCTCTTCTTTTTGCTTATTGTATACCAACGTGTTTGCAGTTCCAAGATCTATCCCTATACTCTTTTGAAATTTAAAGCCCGGAAAACTCATATTAAATTTAAATTTACTTTTTTTCTTCATCTTTTTTTTCTCATCTCCTTTTTTAATATTATTTTCTTCTGCTTGTATAGAGAACTCGTTAATTTCCCTCTCGATTTCTCTGTTTTCAACTTTTTCTATTTTTTCTGCTACTTTTATTTCTATTGGATTTACATGATTTCTCTTTATAGTTCTTTTTTTATTTTTCATCATTTTTCTTTTCAAATACATAATTTTCTATAATTCCTTCTATTATATCTTCCCTTTTATTTATATAACACATGGCAATCAACGCTTCAAAAGCTGTTGCATTTTTATATTCTTTCATAGTGCATGATTTTGGAAAAGTTGAAATTTTTGAATTTCTAGCTCTTCTAGCACAGGCTCTATATTCCTCTTCTAATTCATCTACAACACTTAGATATATTTTACTCTGTGCCACAGCACTTACGTGAGCCTTCACTAATTTATTAAGATCTTTAACTTTAAGGTTTCTTACTATAAATTTTTCTCTAAGTCTTAATTCCCATACAGCATCTCCTAAGTATGCTAGTGCTAACCCATTTAATTCTTTTATCCTTATATTTTCCATGTAGTTTTTTCCCTTCCGTCCTTTATTTGCACACCAATTTTAGCCATCTTATTTCTAATTTCATCCGATAAGGCAAAGTTTCTATCTTTTTTAGCTGTCTTTCTTTTCTCTATTAAAAATTCTATCAATTCTACAGTTATATTTTCTTTATTAAATTCAGATGGTTTTTCTATATTGACCTCTTTTAAAAGTTTAAGTAATTCCGAAGTTAGATCTTTTATTTGTTTTTCTACTACAATCTCTACTCCTAATACATCTATTAAAGTAGTTTTCATAAATGTATATATGTCTTTCAACACTTCTTTAGCATCATTATTAAGTTTTTGCTCCATAGATTTATTGGCTTCTTTTATAAGCTCGAACAACACACCTATAGCTTGAGCAGTATTAAAATCATCATCCATAGCTTCTACAAATCTTATTTTAGAACTTTCTAAAATAGCCTTTAATTCTAAACCATCGTTGCCTTCAGATGAATTTTCAGTATCTAATTTTTCTAATATAGCCAACATACTATTTTCAATTCTTTTTATTGCACTCTTAGCCATATTTAACTCTGTTTCAGAAAAATCAATTGGTTTTCTATAATGAGATGAAAGTGTAAAGAATCTAACAACTTTCCCTTCATAATCTTCTAAAATTTCACGAAGTAAGAAAAAATTCCCTTTAGATTTAGACATTTTTTCACCTTTAATATTGATATAACCGTTATGAATCCAGTATCTAGCATAGTCTCCACCGTAAGAACATTTTGATTGTGCTATCTCATTTTCATGATGTGGGAATATAAGATCTTGTCCACCACCATGGATATCAAATGAAGCCCCTAAATATTTTTTACTCATTGCACTACACTCAATATGCCATCCTGGTCTACCTTTCCCCCAAGGCGATCCCCAAGAAAGTTCCCCTTCTTTAGCTGTTTTCCATAGAGCAAAATCCACAGATGATTTTTTTATATCAGTTATTTCTATTCTAGCTCCGGCTTTTAAATCTTCTATTTTTTGCCCAGATAACTCACCATAGTTTTCTTTGTATTTCTCTACATCAAAATACACATCTCCATGAGATTCATAAGCGTACCCTTTACTTTCAAATATTTTAATAGATTTTATCATCTCTTTGATATGATCAGTAGCTTTAGGTCTTATCATTCCCTCTTCTTTTAAGTTTATTTTTTTTGTATCTTGAAGATAAGCTGCAATATATTTATCAGCGATGTCTTTTACTGTTACCCCTTCGGTATTAGCTTTTTCTATCATCTTATCATCTACATCTGTAAAATTTTGTACATATGTAACTTTAAAATCTCTATATTCAAAATATCTTCTCACTGTATCAAAGAAGATAGCAGGCCTTGCATTTCCAATATGAATATAGTTATATACTGTTGGTCCACAAACATACATTTTCACTATACCAGGTTCTATAGGAACAAATTCTTCTAGTTTTTTAGTAAGTGTATTGTGTATTTTAATCATTTTTTTCTCCCTCCATCCTATTATATATTTCAAGTAACTCCTCGTCTGTTATGGTAGTTCTTATTTTTATCTTATTCTTTTCTACTTTTCCACCCATATCTATATATATATCTTTTAATACTGGATTATATAACCCTAGATTTAAAGACATATTTATAAATTCATCTTTGGGAGGAGTTATTGAACCCTCTGACATGATTCCATTATAGTAGATAACATTGTCTTTTATCTCAATAGTTTCTCCATTACCTAGAATATATTTATCTCCACTTTTTTTTGCAAATATTTCTATAAGTCTTTTAAAATCTTTCACTTCTTTTACAGGTAAAAGCATTTGATTTTTAACATAATCATAGATTATTTCACCATCTACTTTATCCATATAATCTTCAAAATCTTTCCCTGTAAATACTTTTATTAGAGATAACATTGAATTTATTTCTGAATTCATATTTCCTTTTATCAATGACGCCAAACCTTTGAAATCGGTGTTAGTGATATAAATCTTATTTTCACCCATATATTTAGCAAACTTTCTATCTTTTTTCTCTATTCCGTTAAGATATTTTGAAAATTCCAAATCACCATATAAGTATCCATTCATAGATAGCTTATTCTTTTCATAATCTACATTTATCTTCAAACTTTTTAGCCCCTGAGCTAAACCTTCTAAATCGATCACTGCTTCTCCTAAAGTATCACCTTTCATCTTAGAAGATATATTTTTATTTATTTCTTTTTTTACAAGTAATTTCATATAATCAGATAATTTCATCACATCATCCGATATAAAATAATATCCTTTATAATTAGTCATATAGATTTTTTTATCCATATCATAATCTTTTTCTAGTTGTTTTTGATAGATTTTTTTTAGAGAAAAATAATTTTTCCCTAGATCATCAAAATATTCCCCTTGTTTAAACTTAGCAATAGGATATAACCATCCTAAATTTATAACCATTATTTCTTTGTCCTCATCTTGATTCATATTCTCAAAATCACTGTAATAAATAAGATCTAAACCTTTTATATATTTTGTCCACTTTTTAGCTTCTTCAAGGTTTATTTGAGTAGATTTTTCATAGAGGTCATAATATTTATTTACTTTTTTACTGTTTAAGTCTCCAATAGATATAACGGCCTTACTTTCTTTTATTATCAACCTCTCGTGAGACAATTGAAAAGTTAGGAAATAAAACCCTAATAATATTATTATTAAAACTATTATTCCTATTATATTTTTTAAAATTTTATTCATAATGAAAGTCCTCCCATATATTTTACCAAAACTAACAACTTGTGAGTAGGGATAATTCATGAGTTTTCCCTTTATAATTTGATGGTTTTTCATTAAATTTATTAGTTATCCGATTATTCTCTTTAAACTGCTCATAACTAATTCTGGTTTTTCATCTCTCATTACAGGATTGTTTATTCTAGATCTTCTTAAATCCCTCTTATCTAAGTTAGCTATTATCATTTCCTCTTCAAAATTTTTAGCTTCGCTTAAAATATCTCCATTGGGAGAATATACCCTAGATCCACCAAAAAAGTTTACTCCATCTTCATATCCTACCCTGTGGGCAAAGATATAAAAACTTGTGAGTAATTTAGAATAAGTCTTCATCATTTCATCCCAAGTATGATTAGGAGATAACTTTGTTCCTTGCGCTCCCCTTGAGGGACTATTTACTAAGGTAAATACATAATCGGCTCCATCCATACTCAAAATATAAGGATTTGAAAGGTGCCAAGCATCTTCACAAATTAATATACCAAATCTACCAAATTTAGTATCAAATGCTTTTATTTCATTTCCAGATTTCAGATACCGTCCTTCATCGAAAAGACCATAGGTAGGTAGATAAACCTTTCTATGTGTATGTTGTAATTTCCCGTCTTCTAAATAGAAAGCAGAATTATAATAATAGTAATCCTTACTCTCCTCAATGCCACCAAATAAAATACTTATCTTTTTACTTAGTTCGTAAAATTCTTCTGGGATTCCTGCTACATCATAGGTTAATTCTTCCAAGAGATATCCAGTCAAAGATAATTCTGGAAAAACTACTAGTTCTATCCCTTTTTCTATAGCATCTTCTATATATGATATCATCTTTATCTTATTTTTTTCTACATTCCCTAGTGTTGGGTTTATTTGTGCTACTCCTAATTTCATGCTCCACTCCTTTTATTTTTCCACTGATTTATATTTTATTTAGAAAAAATTAATAGATCTTCTGGTGTAGTTATCTTTATGTTTTCATAACTTCCCAAGATTGTTCCCACAGATCCTCCAAATTTTTCCACTAAGGAAGAATCATCTGTCCCTAAAAAATTTTGTTTTTTAGCTTCTTCATAACTTCTATGCAAAATTTCTCCTCTAAACACTTGAGGAGTCTGAGCTGCAAAGAGACAATCTCTTGTAGGAGTCTCTACTATCTCTCCTTTTGAGTTTATTACCTTTATAGTATCTTTTACAGGCATTCCTATAACTACCCCATCCAAATTAGGTTCCATCATGAGTTTAGTATAAGAATCCTCTATATATCTTTCTTCTATAAACGGTCTTACTCCATCTTGAACTCCGATTATGCTTTCTTTTGGAAGTTTTTCCAGTGCATTATAGATAGAGTCTTGTCGCTCTTTTCCACCACCAACTACATCTATAACCTTGTTTACTTTAAAGGTTTGGCACATTTTTTTCACTTCATATATATATTCTTTATTGGTAACAACTACAATTCCTGTTACCTTTTGATTTTTTTCAATCATTTCTAGAGTCCTTATAAATATTGGTTTTCCTTCTACCTCTAAAAATTGCTTAGGATAATCAAGCCCCATTCTCTTCCCAACTCCTGCTGCTGCTACAATATAATAATAATCTATTTCAGCGTCACTACTGTGCATCCTAATCCACCTTCATTCATATTTGCGTCTCTAAAGCTAGCTACATATCTACACGATTTAAGATATTCCTGTATTCCCTTTCTTAACTGTCCAGTTCCTTTTCCGTGAACTACTTGAACATCGGTATATCCATTTAATGTAGCTCTATCCATATAGTTTTCTAGTTCATTGATTGCTTCATCTACCATTTGACCTCTTAGATCAATCTTATAAGTTGCACTACTTCCTTTATGACTATGCATCTTAGTATAAGTTTTTTTCTTTTCATCTTTCATGATCCCTATATCTTCTAACGAAACTACCATTTTTAAAATTCCTGCTTGTACTTGAGCCTGATCCTTATTCATGAATAAACGAAGAATAATTGCGTGCTGTTTCAAACTTTTTACAAAAACTTTGTCTCCTACACCATAAGATATTTTTCTAACAACTTTCGGTTTCATCATTAGTTTTCTCTTTTTTTCTTCCACCATGGAACTTTTCAACATATTTAAACTTTTTTGAACATCTTTTACATCATCTTTTTTATTGTCTTCACTTTGAATTTTATCAACTAAAGCTTTGGCTTTAGCTTGCATATTTTTCATCATTTGTTCTGATTCTTTAAATGCTTTTTCTAGTATTTCTTGTTTTTCTTTTTCAAATATTCTTACTTTTTCAGCATATTGATCTCTTAGTTTTCCCGCTTCTAATTTTAATTTTTTTACCTCATCATTGGATTTTTCCAACTCATCCGATTGTTCTTTTATATTAGTTATCATTCCTTCTACTTTTTTATCATCATCACTTATATAACTTTTTGCTTTTTCAATTACTTCTGGCAGAATTCCTAGTCTTTTAGCAATGGTAAGAGCGTTACTTTCTCCTGGAATCCCCATAAGTAATCTATATGTAGGAGATAATGTTTCAGCATCAAATTCCATAGATGCTGTTTCTATCCCCTCCTCATTATATCCGTGAGCTTTTACCTCACTGTAATGAGTTGATATCATAGATTTACATTTCTTTTCTTTAAGATAATCTATTACTGCCATAGCAAATGCCGATCCCTCTATAGGATCCGTTCCTGAACCCAACTCATCTAATAAAACTAAACTTGCTTTAGTCACTCCCACTAAGATAGTTTGAATATTTTTTAAATGCGCTGAAAAAGATGATAGATTCTGCTCAATACTTTGTTCGTCTCCTATATCAGCATAGATACCACTAAAATATCCTATATCTGTTTTATCACTTGCTGTAATCGGTATTCCAGATAATGTCATAACCGTCAACAAACCTGCTGTTTTTAAAGCTACTGTTTTACCTCCGGTATTTGGCCCAGTAATCAATAAACTATTATATTTTTTTCCCAATTCAAAAGTTAATGGTACTACCTCTCTAGGGTTTATCAATGGATGCCTTCCTTCTACAATAGAAATATATTCCCTCTGATTTAATTTAGGAATTATACATTTATTGTCTAACCCATAACTACATTTAGCGTTTAAATGATCCAAAACTAAAAGAGCTTCTCCTACTTGAGTTAATCCATCTAAATTAGTTCTAAGGTTATCGGTAAGTACTAATAAGATCTTTCTTATTTCCTCTCTTTCTCTTACTTCTAATTCCCTCATTTTATTATTCAATGAAACAACACTTATAGGCTCTATAAATACTGTCTGGCCACTAGATGACCTATCGTGTTCTATTCCTTTAATCTGACCTTTAAAATCTGTTTTTACAGGTATTACACTCCTACCATCTCTTACCGTCACTATTTTTTCTTGGATAGCTTTAGCATATGTAGGGTTTGAAATAAGATCATCAAATTTTCTTTTTATATTACTTTGAATTAACTTTTTACTATACCTAAGATCTTTTAACTCAAGAGACGCTGTATCTTTTATTTCTTTTTGATTATCTATAACAGCCTCGATTAGCTCTTCTATCCCTTTATATGTAGGTGTATCTTTAAATCTCATGTGCAATCCTCTATATTTCCCTTCCAATTCTTGAAATTTAGTTTTTATTACTCTGAAAACCCTTAAATTTCTAGCAACATGATAAAGATCCTCTACATCTAAATAAGTCCCCATCAAACTGGTTTTTTTCAAGTATACCAATATATTTTTTATTTCTGAAAGTTCAATACCTCCATCATATTTCAGCATATCCATAAAATCTTGTACATTCTCTAATTCTTTCTTTACACTATTTATATCTTTCATAGGAATAACATCTAATATTTTCCCTTTGGTTTCGTCTAAAATAGCATACCCACTTATATTTTCTTTTACTTTATCAAACTCCAATACGTTTAAACTATGTTCATTCATTTTACTACCTCTTTATTTTTTTGACTTTTGTCTATATTTATACATTCTATTATATCATAAGAGTTTTTTTTTTTACAGGAAACTATATCTTTATTGTCGAAAAAACCTTGCTTTTTTACTTGCTATATGCTAAAATTTAAGCCGATGTTTTAATAAATAGGAGGTGCAATAATAATGAAAAGATGTGAAATCACTGGTAAAGGAATTACTTTCGGACACAGTATCTCTCATGCTCATAATATGAACAAGAGAATATGGAAACCAAACTTACAACCTGTTAAAGTTGAACTTAATGGTCAATTAACTAAAATAAAAGTTTGTGTTAAAATGTTAAGAGCTTTAAAAGCTGCAGATTCTGTTGAAATTGATAGAATTTTAAAGAAAAATGCTGATACTTTAAGCCCTAGAATCAACAAGATTTTAAGCAAGTAATAGCAATAAAAAAAAGACAGCCATTAAGGATCTGTCTTTTTTTATTACCTAATAAATAAAAATTTTGTATATTTCAAACTATCTTGATAAAATAAATTATAACTCAATAATTAAGTAAATAATTTTCAGCAAAGGGGGCAACTCTATGAACTATGCCATTCCAGCATTGTTATTTTCAGGAATTTCTATGTTTTTCAATGGTTATACAATTAGATATTTAAATATATCTAAGTTAATTAGAAATTTTCATAACCATCCAGATAAAGATTGTAATATCGAAGCTCAAATTTTAAATTTTAGACTACGATTAAAATATATTAAATGGATACAATTTTTTTCGGTATTTTCATTGTTTTTGGCCACTCTGTCTATATTTACTATTTTTTTTCAACATATTCAGGTGGGATGGATTTTATTTTTATTTTCCATGATCTGTTTTTTAATATCTCTCATTATTTCTGCCTTAGAAATTAAAATTTCTACAATAGCTTTAAACATTTCATTAAAAGATGGAGGCGACCAAAAATGCAGTTAACACTTACAACACCAGCATTAATTTTTTCTACTATTTCACTTCTGCTTTTAGCCTATACGAGTAGATTTATAGCCTTAGCTAATCTTATTAGATCATTACATAACCAAGCCTCACAAGAGCTAAGTAGAGTTGATATCCTAATGCCTCAAATAGAAAACTTGAAAATAAGGGTTAAAATTATAAAAAATATGCAATTAATAGGAATAATTTCTCTATTCTTTTGCGTTTTTTCTATGTTTTTAATATTTCTACAGCAAGTTATCTTAGCAGAATTCACTTTTGCAGGAAGTTTGATTCTACTTATGATCTCTCTTTTCCTTTCTGCTATAGAAATTAATATATCAGTAAAAGCGCTAAACATAGAATTAAGTCAGTGTGTAGGAGATCAGTGTAAATTAGTTAAATAAATGAATAACTTTTATAATATAAAAAAGAGCTTTTACTAAAAGCTCTTTTTCTTCATTTATTCACATAATGAATCCTCTAAAATGTTGATTTCACCTATTTGTGTTTTCTTTAATAACTTTTTCAAAAGTTCGTTATATTCAAGAATATTAAGAGAATCAATTTTAAGTTTATTATTTTCAACCTCAATCTCTAGTAATGCCCTAATTAATTTTACTTCTCTCAAATCTACTTTTAAATTTGCTGTATATTCCACGTTCATCACCTCAATTTAATTTTCAAATATAGTTTTCACAAGTAATATACATAAATTAACAAACTTTTCCTTTAAGACTTTGAAAATAATTCTAATATAAGTATTCATAAATTTATTGCCTCAAATAGGGGTTATTCCTCATACACTTTATTTATTCCCATTGTTATAATAAAAAGATCAACTCCACTAAAAATTATAAACCAAGCTATAACAAGAACTATTAGTTCTTTTGAAAATACAGGAATCATTATAAATAATATTCCAAATAATACACTTACAACTCCTGTTGATATATGAGGAATCTTAAGCTCACCTTTTCTTCCAAGTAAACTAGATATAACAAATAAACCTCTAACTAAAAGTAATATCCCAGTATAAATGATTAAATATATACTAGAAATAACTGGTGATGCAAAAATTGAAAAAGAAAAAATCAATTCTATAATTCCTAAAAATAAACTCATTCCCCAATTATACTTTGGATTCTTTAAATTTTTTATTCCATCTATAGAATTAACAATCCCACTTAATAAAAAGAAAACTCCTAAAACATAGATTAAATATATCGAAAATGCCACTGGATAGACAATCCCTGATATTCCTGTAACAGTATAAAGAATCGACAATAAATAGAGACCACCACACGCTTTTGTTCCTTTATTCATAATAATCTACCTCCTAAGTTGTTTTATAAAAATTACAACATCTAAGTTTCTGATTTTTTAGGCTCTATTTATATTATAGAAAACTAATGCATTATTTCCTTTAAATCTTGTTTTAATTTTGTTATATACTTTATAAATTTTATCTCAAAATTATAATTTTTCAGAGTAAATTAATGGTATTTTGATGACATTTCTTGCTAGTAAAATTTCTTAAAAATAAAAAACCGAGGATATTCCTCGATTCTTTATTTTTTTTCTATTCTTTCCATTATATCTTCAGCACTTATATTTTTCATACAATTAAAATGCTCTTTAGGGCATTTTTTATCTCCATGTAACGAACACGGGGAACACGGTTCGTTTCCATAGATTAAGACTCCTAATTCATCATATTCAAACATATTTGGATCTGTCGGGCCAAATATCACGTATGACTTAGTCTTGACTCCACGTCCAATATGAAATGGTCCTGAGTCGTTGGTTACTAAAAAATTTGCTTTGGATAACAAAGCTCCACTTTCCTTTAAACTTAGTTCCCCGGCTAGATTTATACATATATTTCCACTTTTTTTATTGATCTCCTCACATTCACCCTTCTCTTTAGAACTCCCTATTAAGATGATCTCTATCTGATATCTTTCTTTTATTAGTTTAGCTAACTTACCAAATCCCTCTACAGTCCATTTTTTAGTGTTTTTAGAAGCTCCTGGCGCAAACACTACATAATTTTTATAATTTTTTACTTTTTTTTCATCATTTTTAGAAAAATTAAACTCTATATTTTCTCCATTATAATTTATCCCTAAAACTTTGAAGGCATTAAAGTAATTTTTTACTATGGTATTATCAGCTCTATATTTAATTAACCCAGATTTTACAAGGATAGTTTTATATAATGATCTTTTTATATATCTAAAAGTTTTTTCTCCCAGAAAAAATGTGATCAATCGAGATCTTATTTTAGAATGTAGATCAAATACATAATCATAGTTATTTTCTTTTAATATCTTTGAAAATCTTCTTATATTTTTCACTCCATCATCTGTATCTTTTTTAAAGATAATTAAATTATCTATATTAGGATTTCCCACTATTGAATCTTTAAATTTATCTAACACTACAAAATCTATCTTTAAGTTCTTGTTTTTTTCCTTTAATTTTTTTAGGATTGGGGTGGTTAATATAACATCCCCTATAGAACTCAGCCTTATTATTAATATTCTCATTTTTTCCCCCAATCTACATTACACTAGTTTTTACTAATTTTATTATACCATAATTACAATTCAAAATAAAAAAAACCTAGTCAGTTTTATGACTAGGTTTACTAATTTTTATGCTAACTCAGATGCTTCTTCTATTTCTGTTGCCATCTCTACAGGTTTACCTACAAACCTTACAGTAAGTATCGTAGCTATTATAGCGATAGGTAACACGACATAGATAGATATACCCATTCCAACTGGTAGATACCCAAATAATACTGTTATAACTCCTACTACAAGTGCATATATAATTTGAGTTTTAACATGCTCTATATGATCACATTCAGCTCCCATAGATGAAAGGATCGTAGTATCAGATATTGGTGAGCAATGATCCCCAAAGATCGCCCCTGTAAGAACCGCTCCTATACTCATTACTATGTATGATGATAACGTCTCTCCTGATAACCCAGCTGCTCCACCTATAGCATTAGCTAATGGTATTGCTAATGGCATCAAGATCCCCATAGTTCCATATGATGTTCCTGTAGAAAAAGCAATAGCTGATCCCAATACAAATATAATAGATGGTAGAAGTGACTTTGGTATACTTCCAGCCAATGCATTTACTAGATATACTGATGTTCCTAATTCTTTGATTAAAGAAGTCAATGACCAAGCTAATAATAAAATAACCCCAGTGATTACCAATGATTTCATTCCGTGTACCCAAGTATCGATAGCTTCTGAAAATTTGAATATTTTCTTAGTTATTCCCATAACGATAGCAACTATAGACGCAAATAACGCTGCTTGAAATATTACAAGTGATGCGTCTGCACTCCCAAAAGTTTCTCTAATAGCATAAAATGATAGTGGAGCATTTTTTACAGTTTCAAGTACAGTCCCCTCTAAATAACCTTTTCCATTTAGATAGAAACCTACAAAAGAACCTACGATCAATACCATGATTGGTATGATAGCATTCCATATGTTTAATTCTACCCCTTCTTTAGGAGCAATTATAGCCGCTTCTTCTGGAGTAATTTTAGCTGCTGAACCACTTGTTACTTGACCAGTTGTTCTAGCTCTCTTTTCAGCCTTAGCCATAGGACCAAATTCTCTTAAGTAGTATGCTGTTGAAGCTACAAATATTAACATTAAGATATTATAAAATCTATATGGAATTGTTTGTACAAAGATGCTATATGCATTTATATTTTCCATTCCTATCAATGAATAGCCATCTTTTATTACTGATATCTCATATCCTACCCAAGTAGAAATTAGGGCTATTCCTGCAATTGGAGCTGCTGTTGAATCTATTATAAACGCTAATTTCTCTCTTGATATTCTCATCTTATCTGTTATAGGCCTCATAATTGGCCCTACAATAAGTGCGTTAGCATAGTCATCAAAGAATATAAATAATCCCATAACCCAAGTAATTAATTGAGCTGATCTAGGAGTTTTTGCTCTTTTAGCCAGAGCTTCTGCTACGGCTTTTGCTCCTCCCATTTTAGATATTAAAGCTACTAATCCACCGATAGTCAAACATTGTAAGACTATTCCTGCGTTCCATGAATCTGCCATAGATCCGATGATTCTATTTGTTATATCAGAAAATCCTCCTAAGAAACTAAATAAATAATTCTTCCCTTGAGTTATCCCCAATAAAAACGATCCTGAATATATTCCTATAAACAATGATAAAATCACATTTTTAGTAACAAAAGCTAAAACTATAGCTATAATTGGTGGAAGAAGTGTCCATGCACCTAAACTTAACGCTGACTCTGTCGAATCTGCTCCGAACCCTAAACTACTCATTACCCCTAACAATAATACAATTATTATACTTCTCACAATCTTTCCTCCTTAGTTATTGAAGAAAGGAGATCTTTTAACTCAAAAAAAGAGTTATCGGATCTCTACCGATAACTCTAATTTGCAAACCTATAATTATGTATAATAGGTTTTTATCTTAAAATCATTCGACAGCTCCCCATTATCATGTGATAATGACAGTCCTATAGATATTATCCATAGTCCCAACTTAAGATTTCGACAAATCTTAAATTTCGGCAAAACTTCCTTTCTTTTGGTCTCAAAATCTATCCGACTCCTCCAAAATACTTCTAAGGTTTGCAACCTCTATCTTCATTCATATATTTTTATGTTGAAACTAGTATATCTATTTAAGCTATATTTGTCAAACATATTTTTTCAATAATACTATTTTATTTTTACCGCTACTCTATTTCCTAAGATCCCTCCTCCTACTAATGCAGCAAAGAAAATCCATCCAGACAACGAGAAGTTTGCAATTGGAGTATATAGTGCTCCTACATTACAACCATTTGCAAGTCTTGTTCCTAATCCCATTAATATTCCACCCATTGCATATAGAGATGCTTGTTTGAATGTAATTTTAATCTCACTTGTTGCTGTGCTAGTAAATGTTCCAGCTAATAATAAACAAATTACTGTTCCTACCATGATTCCAACATTTTGAACATTGATTGGGTGGTTGAAAAATGGCATTGTATAGAATTTTACTGGGAAATTAGTAAAGTTAGATAACGATTCAGGTGATATTCCAAATATCATTAAGAATCTTCCAAACCACCATCCATAAGGTGTAGAAGCTCCCCATCCAGCTTTAGTTACACCCATTAATAATGTAAATATAACTGCTATTACTAACGCTCCCACTTTCATAGACCACGGTGTAACAAATAATCTTGTATATGTTTCTTCACTTAATAATTTAAATTCTTTATTACTATCTTTATCTTGTGTACTTATTTTAACTTGCTCTATTTCACTCGGTACTCCTGTAAAAGTTCCTGATACTCTTCTAGAAGATTCATATTTTTTAGATAGATATACTACAATTCCACAAAGTAATGAAGTTAATAAAACTGCTCCTAAATATCCATTTAATCCATCCCATTTAAATAAATCTGGGAAATAAACTCCATTATATAACTTTGCTCCTGTTTCAGATGTAAACCATGATTTTCTAATCCAATCTGTTGGAATTCCTGCTTCTGTTACCCAAGTTGCTGCTCTTTGGAAAGGGAATCCTAAGAAAACACCCATCCCGAAAAATATAAGAGTAACAAAACCTCTTGAAAATCCAGTAACTACGTCTGTTAAAACTCCTGATGCACAACAAACTGAGAATGTCATACCAAATCCAAACATGATTCCACCAAGAACTAACCCTGGGTTAATTTGATTTACCCAAAGATCATATGAACCAGCATCTGCGTTATAAAGAAATGCCGCTGATAAGATAGATGTTCCTAAAAACATATAAGCCAATACTCTCATTAATTTTGTAGACCCTGTATTATATGCTCTATTTACCGATCCTGCAAATCCCATAAATCCTCTAGTTAATGCATATCCAAATCCTGCTCCTGCTAGTAATCTAAAAAATAACATTGAGCTCCCTAGCATTGTTTTACCTATTATTAGTGTTAATAATAAAACTATTATTCCTGCTAAATTTTGACCTTTTTTCATTTTCAAACCTCCTAAAATAAATAATTAAATTTTGTATATTTTTTCACGTTATATACTTATAAAACTTAAGAGGAAGTTCTCCTTCCCCTTATTTTATTTTAAATTAATAATCTTTCATTAAAACTTTGTATTTTCTAAAGTTGCACAACAACCAACAC